>JADGDJ010000058.1 GCA_016744925.1 Spirochaetaceae bacterium | reverse complement strand
GTGAAGGAGAGATAGAGTATAAGGGAAGGAATATTCTCAAGCCATTTTTAGAAATGCTTCGCCCCTGGGTTGAAGGAGTTGGAGGTTCTGGAATCGGAGAATGGATTGAGATTGATACCTCAACACCAGAAGTTCCGGTCAGTCATTTTCTCATTTCAAATGGTTATGTTTCCTTTGAAAACCCACATTTATTTGAATATAATACCCGTGTGAAAAAATTCCGAATAACCTGTGATGAGATTGGAATAGATTTTGAAGCAGAATTAGAAGATACACCAGATTTTCAGGAAATAAGATTACCTAAAACAATAACTGAGAAAAAAGCAACATTCCGATTTACTATATTAGAAGTATATGAAGGGACAAAATGGTCAGATACCTGTGTAAACCTTATTATACCATTAGGTGATATACCGTAAACATAATGACTAGCTAACCTGCAAAGCTCGGTATTCCCGGGCTTTGTCTGGTTCAGCGCTAATATTATGTCTTGTTATTGAATCCCGAAAATGATTTTTTAATAACATAAAAGTTGGAACAGATCCGACTGCCTGAATGTAAATTTATTCTAATTTAACAGCTCAACAAGGTCATTATTTTTTATTACTGATTGTAATAATCAATTTTTTTTCTATTTCATCTCATAGCAAGATATTGTACGTGTATTTTATTTGTATAACATCAATTTTTCAAAGTACAAAGTGAGAGTTTTATTTAAATACGACTTGCTTATATATTTACATTGCTGAAAATAAGGATGAAAGATCATGTTCAGAAAAAACTATATAATGGTAATTATTCCATTTATTCTTCTTTTATTTTTGAATTGTAAAGGAGTTGGGGATCTTACAAAATTTGAATTTGAAACTCCTGGCATTGCAGAAACATATATAATCGATGGAGTTTACCTTTCATTTGAGGTATATCCCGGAAGTCCAATTTTTTCCTATTCTGGTTGATGTTTAGGGAGTCGGGAGTATCTATTCCCCATATGTTATTGGAGAGATTATCTTATTTTGTGCAATGCATTAACTGAGTATTATAATTTTGTTTCCACTACTTTGTATATTTGTGTATAAAAAGTAAATGGCCTCCCAATCCGAGATTCCCGAGATAACAGTAATAATGGTACTCATGATGGACTTAGATTCATGACTTGCCTCGAATCTGAATTAGCAGGTCGATGGAGAAGTGAAGGACCGTATTGTGGAACATCACATTTAATCTGGGGTGATCGTTTTGCTCAATTAAAGGACACAGACGATATAGAATTTTAGTTCTTAATGAGATTTCTTCAGAAACTTTGACTGTTCCCTACGATTATGCCTTATCTCCTTAAAGTATCAATTCTCTAAAGTTTGATTTAATTACATCGATCAATTTCTGCTCTTCCATATTCAGCTTATCCGCCAGCAGCTTATAGATCTTTTTAATATCATCTCCATAAGCTTTGCCTCCAAGAATCCAAGGCATACCCGTAGGGTTATCAGTTTCCAGAAAAATTCTGTTCAATGGGATCTTTGAGTAGACCGATGAATCTGTGAATATATCGGGACCAATCGTAAAATAACACCCTGATTCCAGTAATTGCGGGATCAGTTCCTCCGGTCCGCTGTACCAATGGATTATGGATTTGGAGATCCCAATCTCTCTAATCAATCTGAGAATCTCATCTTCTGCACCTTTGGTGTGAATTGAGGGGATCTTGTTGAATTTTTTGCATAGGACAAGCTGTTTTTGAAATAACTCTCTTTGTCGGGTATATGTTCTTCTATTCTCAATCCAGTGGAAATCCAGTCCTATTTCACCAACAAGCGGGCTATTTTTAATCAACTCTTCAAGTTCATTGTTCGAAATTGTAATATTTCCGGCTCTAAAGGGATGAATGCCGAATGTTGGAATAATAGAGGGACATCCTAGGGCAAGTTTTTTAGTTTTCTGGTAGCTAGATTCATCTATGGCATTGGCCAGATAGAGAATATCGCGATGTACATCAATAGTAAACATCTCTTCCATATGGATGTGCATATCGATGTAGTATATTTCATCGAGTATTGCATCAAGGGATATATTCATATCTGGAATAGACTTTTTAATTAACTTCAACAGTTTCAGAAAGCATCTTTAAAAGATCATCTTCACCAACGGCTTTGCTGAAATAAAATCCCTGAATCAAATTGCATCCCATTTCTTCGAGAGTCTGCATCTGTTCAAATGTTTCAACACCTTCTGCAATCGTTTGTAATTCCATTGATACAGCCAGGGATATTATCGCTCTTGTGATATTGCGGGCATTCTTTTCATGGATATTGTTGATGAAACTTTTATCGATTTTAATGGAATCGAGTTTCATGTTCTGAAGATAACTGAGAGAAGAATATCCTGTTCCAAAGTCATCAATGGATATTCTGAATCCTCTCTGTCTTAAATATTGAAGAGCTTCGTTGTTGTTGCCATCATTTCCGAGAAGCATTCCCTCTGTAATTTCCAGTTCAATAAATTCAGGAGAAACTCCCGAATCGTTCAGGGCGGTATTTAAACTGTTGATGAGTGTATTCTTCGAAATTTGAAGTGGTGAGACATTGATTGAGAGCATAAATGTTTCATGGCCTGACTCGTGAATCAGTGCCAGCATATTAAAGGCTTTTCTGTAAACCCATGTGCTCATTCTGTGAATAATATCACTGTCTTCGGCAATTGTTATAAAGTCTGACGGTGGAATATTGCCGAGTGAAGGACTCTTCCATCGGATTAATGCTTCGGCCCCCACTATCTTTTTATTGTATGAATCTATTTTCGGTTGAAACACAACTGTGAATTCATCATCCAGCTTTGCCAACCGAAGATGTTTTTCAATTAGCAGTCTCTTTTTAACCTGCTCATTAAACTCTTTGTGGAAAAAGGAGAAAGAATTTTTCCCGTTTTTCTTTGCTTTATACATAGAGTTTTCTGATTTCTGAACCAGTTCATTTCGGGTTATGCCATCTTCGGGATAATTGACAATCCCAATGCTGAGCGTGGGGAGATCTAGAAGAGGATCCTCAACAGAAAGGATCTTTCCGGCCATCAAAGCTGGGGCGAAATCATCATTTATCTCCGGGAGGATAACAATAAACTCATCGCCGCCGACTCGGAATAGGGAGTCTGAACCGCCTAGACATCGGTTTATTCTGCTGGCAACATTTTTTAGGACTTTATTGCCCACTTCATGGCCGGGACTGTCATTTATTTTCTTGAAATTATCAATGTCCAGAAACAACATGGAAAATTTCTTATTATCTTTTCTACTCGAGTTAATAATATTCTGGATATATATTTCAAAATGCTTTTTATTGGCTATGCCTGTCAGGCCATCGTATAGAGCTATGTTATGTATTTCTTCCATTGTATCGGTATTATTTTTCTTCCAAAAATATAGTGTCACAAAATTCATAAGGAATACGGAAGCTACTCTCAGTGGAATCGGTGGTATTATTGCTAATGTGCCGGTTTGGAAATTAATTGAAAAAATAATGGTAGATATAATAAACATACTAATGTTTACAAATAGCGCTAATCTATATTGCAGAAGTATATTTATTATCTGAGGGTAGATCAGGAAAAATATGATGGCATAATTGTCAGAATTAATCTTCAGGAGGAAGAATATCCACATAAGGGAAAACATAAAGACAAAAATTTCCCCACCGAATCGGTCCAATTTAAATCTATACACGACATAAGCAAGAGAAAGGGAGCATATAATGAAGAATAAAACAAAACGGAATTCAGTTGTCATTCCATTGATATAATCAAAATAGGCATAGGGGAGCATAATGATACTGTTGAATATCATTGTAAAAACGAGATATTTTAAGCTGTAGTTCTGAGATAACCTGACTATCCCATTTTCCCTTTTGAAAAAAGGCAATATTCCCCCGAGACTATTCAATTAAAAGACATGCGAGTATTATGACAAACGTATTAAGAAGTATGACCGTATCTTTAAATGTATTTGAACTAAACTCTATTCTGAAATCCCGATATGGTCTACATAAAAATGCAGTAGATCGACAATATTTATAATTTTCCAACTGATTTTTGCTATAGATGCTTCTCTATATAGAATTACATAGTTGACTCAATTTTTCAGTTTACCTATCATTGAAAACTATGAAATTTGAAGAGATACTTAAGACACTTAAATCTGCCGAAAGTGTAGATAAAATTGATATTGTAAAAGACGGTTCTGTTATAAACAGTATAGCCAATATTGAAGGCTCGAAAGGGAGTCTTGTGGTCATTTTCAACCTGGTTGATTTTGATAATGGAAACATCGATAAATCCCTTGCGGAAAAAGGTCTTCAACTGTTTGGAGAGCATGTAGCAGATGCTGTAAAAAATCCAGGTAATCATCCTAATATTGATATGCTTCTGAGCATACAGGGAGACCAGTGGCTCAAAGCTGTTGTTCACTATAAGGTTCCTGCTGGGTTGGAAGAGCGTGTTAACAAATATACAGCATTAAAAAAAGAAGGCAATCTTGAGACCGATAGAGATGGTGCTCTGAAAACCTTCAATCAGGTCATGGATCTACTCGAAGCAGGTTATTTGAGAACCGCACAGATCGTCGGTGGAAAATGGACTGCTAATCAGTGGGTTAAGAACGGAATTATGCTCGGTTTTCCTCTAGGTAAAATCGTAGTATACGGTAGCAGCGATATTGGATTCACCGATAAAGAAACCTTTCCCATCAGAAAGCTTACTGGTGATGAGGGTTTTAGAGTTGTACCTCCTGCTGCCGGCCTGAGAAGAGGAGCGTTTGCCGGACCGGGCTGTGTGTTTATGCCTCCTGCTTATGCCAATGTCGGTGCCCATGTCGGTGCCGGTACTATGGTGGAAAACCTTGCGGGTAGCTGCGCTCAGATCGGACGGGACAGTCATATCAGTGCCGGTGCCATAATCGGCGGGGTTCTGGATCCTGTTGAGGCGACTCCTGTTATTCTGGGAGATCATGTTCTACTCGGTGAGGGGTCCGGTGTGACACAGGGTGCACGTCTTGGAGATCTCGTGACACTGGCTCCAGGTGTGCATATTTCTAAAGCAACTCCAATACTCGATCCCATTAACAATGTGGCTTACACATCCAAGGGAACAGCCGAACTCATTATCCACGAACTGGGTGGCGGTATAAAAACCTACAGTGTCGGTAAAATCCTGGTAGAGAAAGATCCCTCATACGGTCCTGAAATCCCCGTAGGTGCACTGGTTATTCCATCCATGTCCGTATCAAGTCAGGGAACATTGAAATTAACGCCATTAGTGGCAAAATATATTAAATCGGCCTCTGAACGGGCTTATGCATTGGAAGAAGCTTTAAGGGGATAGTATGTCATTGAAAGCAAAGAGTTCCTTTTCCGGTGTCGATATTTCTGAGATCAGGAAAATGAACGCCCTTGCCCGGAAAGACACCATCAACCTCGGTATCGGTCAACTTCCCGATTCACTACCTCAGGCTGTGAAACAAAAAGGGTTTGAGGCATTCGAGTCGGGTCAGACCCGGTATACATCAAATCAGGGCTCTCTGCTGCTCCGGGAGCAGATTGCCTTGTATCACAGTGAAAAATGTCATAAAGAGATTAAAGCCGAAGAGGTTATCATCACAAATGGTGCTGAAGGAGCCCTCTGGAATATTCTGTTCACTTTTCTTGAGAGAGATGATCAGATTCTGATCCCGGAAATTGCTTTTTCCGTATACAATACTATTGCCGATCTTCAGGGAGCAAAGGCTGTCCCCTATAGGCAGGATTCAGAATTTTCCTTAGATTTTGATGATCTTATGAGCAAAATAAATTCCAAAGTAAAATTTCTTGTAATAAACAGCCCCAACAACCCCACAGGGACAATTCTTTCGGAAGTGGATGTGAGGAAACTATCCGATCTGGCAGATGAACATGATTTCTACATTATTTCCGATGAGATCTACAGTGAATTGTATTTTGGTAACGATCGACCCTTCAGCCCTTTATGCTGTTCCGATAGAGTTCTTGTTGTTGACGGCATCTCTAAAAGAGCAGCCGCGACGGGTTTGAGAATCGGTTGGACTGTTGCTCCTGAAGAAATTACGAAACCCATGATTGTGGCCAATCAGTATATTACCACATGCGCTTCATCGGTCTCTCAGCATGCGGCTTTGGCATCTCTCGATGGTTCTTGCGACAGCTTTGTTGAACAGGTTAAAGCCGATCTGAAAGTGAAAGGGGAATATGCCTATAGACAGTTGAAAACCATTGATGGAATTTCAGTTGTTAAACCGGAAGGTGCTTTTTATATATTTCCAGATATATCCACATTCGGTACTTCCAAAGATGTGGCCCTAAAAATACTGGAAAAGGCCAACATCCTCACCATTCCCGGAATTGCTTTCGGAGAGAGAGGAGATCGCCATATAAGGCTTTCATTTGCAGTGGATTTTGTTATACTCAAAGAAGCTTTAAATCGGATACGACAGACGCTGGATAATTGGGAGTCAATATGAACGTACAGGATATTAGTAGCAATTTCAGTTTTGATAGAGATTATTTTTCCATTTCCGGTTTAAATGTCAAACCCATCATTGAAAAATTGGGAACTCCTCTTTTTATTTATGACGCTGAAACAATCAAAGAGAGATACGAATACCTAAGGGCAAACCTGCCTTTGGAAGTGGATATTTTTTATGCCATGAAGGCCAATCCCAGTCTCGCTGTTATCAAACAGCTTGTGAATCTTGGAGCCGGTGTGGAAGTCGCATCGGAAGGAGAGCTCTACGCCTGTAAAAAGGTGGGGGTAAATCCGAAAGATATTGTCTTTGCAGGACCTTCTAAGACCTTCGAAGACATCACAATGGCTGTGGAGATGGGGATCTATGCTCTCAATGCGGAAAGTGTCGGAGAGATCAAACGTATCGATGAAATCGCCGCATCTCATGATACAGTAATGGATATTGAGCTTCGGATAAATCCGGAATTCGAAGTGGCCGGAGCCGCTGTGAATATGGGTGGCGGTTCCAAAAAATTCGGAATCGATTCGGAAGTTTTATCAGCTGCTATCGAGCAGGTTTCTTCTTTAAACAACGTCCGTCTTCAGGGAATTCATATCTTTGCCGGAACAGGAATTCAGAACAGCGAGGGATTCCTGAGCAATCTGGAAAACTGTTTCACCTTAGCCGAAGAGATGAACCGCAAGCATTTTAAGGTATTATCTATCGATTTCGGAGGGGGCATTGGCATTCCTTATTCCGATGAGGACAGTGGTTTGAGTATCGGGGGGATCAGCGACAAGATTTCTGACATGATTAAAAAATATCCCTTTATCAGAGAAAACGGAACACGGCTTATAGCAGAACCGGGTCGTTACCTGGTCGGGCAAAGCGGTATATATATAACAAAGGTAATTGATAAAAAACACTCTCGGGGGAAAGAATACCTCCTGGTTGACGGTGGTGCTCAGCATTTACTCAGGCCGGCACTGATCGGTCAGTCTCAGCCCACTTTTAACCTTTCAAGGGAGCAGGGTAATCTACAACCTTTTGATGTAGGGGGGAGTCTTTGTACATCTATCGATTTTCTCGGAAAGGATCTTAACCTTTCTGAAGACAGTGCAGTGGGAGATTTTATAGGAGTCTTTTGTTCCGGAGCCTACGGATACACTGAAAGTATGCCGCTTTTTCTCAGTCACGATATTGCTCCGGAAGTTCTGGTTCACAATGGGAAATATGATGTGATCAGACCTCGGATGGATATCCGGAAAATCGTCGATGAGATGGTTATTCCCGGTGAATTGTCATGATGGATCTAAAGGGAACTCTTGTCGATATTTTATGTGATCTTATTGGTATTGAAAGTGTGACAGATAATGAAAAAGAGCTTTGCGATATTCTTGAAAAGACCCTTTCCGCATATTCCGGAGAATTGATTCGCAAAGATAATTCTCTGGTTCTTCATCTGGACAGCGGTAAAGATTCGCGAATTGCTCTTTGCGGTCACATCGATACGGTTCCCATTGGTGACAGCAGTACGAAAGCAATAGTAAAAGATGGTTTCGTCTGGGGACGAGGCGCCTGTGATATGAAAAGCGGATTGGCATCTATGTTGAAGTTACTCCATGAGATTGAAAACGGTCTTATTGAGCCGAAACACAATATTTCTCTAGTTTTTTATGAAGGGGAAGAGGGACCTATTCCCAACGGCATCAATACCCTGCTTGAAAAGGACCATTTAAATCATATAAATTTTGCATATATTCTCGAGCCGACTGAAGGGAAATACTCTGTGGGTTGTCTGGGATCATTGGCGATCAAAAAGGAAATTCTTGGGATCTCTGCCCATAGTGCCAATCCTAAAACTGGAACGAACGCTCTCGATGAAGCCCTTAGGGTGTATGAGAAAATCAAAGAAATGAATAAGCAGATCAGTGAGATCCAGGTAATTGACGGCTTTGAGTTCTACGAAACGGTTAATGTGACTTCACTCAATACATTCAATGCTTTTAATGTTCTCCCTCCTAAAGCAGAATTAATTGTTAACTTCAGATTCAGTCCTCATAGGACCATCGAAGAAGCACGAGAGTTCCTTTTCTCAGTTATGGGTGGAGAACATACGACTAAAATTGATGAAGTTTCATCATCTTATATTGGTAGTGAAAATAGGGAATTCCTTCTTCCGGGCATGGAAAGTGAGATTATGCAGGCCTGGACAGATATTGCCCAGCTTAATGAAGCGGGGATTCCCGCCATCAATTTCGGTCCGGGATCTATTAAACATGCTCACAAACCGGATGAGAGGATCAATATCAGTGATTTTGAGGATTTTTACAAAAATCTCTTAAAGCATCTATAATAGTTCTTATGAACAGATTATTTGCACCTCATGTATATCAGGGACCACGAAGCTTACATCATAAAAAAGGATATTTTGAGGGGTGGTATTACAAGTTTGTCTCTGAAGCCAACAGAGCATATGCTATCATTCCCGGTGTTTCCTTAAAGAAAGACAGATCCTTTGCTTTTATTCAGACCATTAACGGTGAAACCGGGAAAACCACTTATACAGAATTTCCCATCGAGGAATTCAATACGACAGAACAGCCTTTCTCAGTTTCAATCGGGAAGAACTTGTTTTCTTATTCCTTTGTAGAGCTGGGAGACAGGCTCCCCGTGAAGGGAACATTGGATCTTATCAACCCGAGAAAATACAAAATAGCTCTCTCCAGACCGGGGATTATGGGGTGGTACCGCTATGTCCCGGTTATGGAATGTTATCACGGAGTTGTCAGTACGGGACATCAATTATCGGGATCTCTTGAGTTTGGTTCCGAAAGAGTCGATTTTCAAAATGGAAGCGGGTATATTGAGAAAGACTGGGGAACATCTTTTCCTTCATCATATATATGGATGCAATCCAATAACTTTGAAGATAAACATCACTCGTTTATGCTTTCTGTCGCGAGAATCCCCTGGTTTGGTTCTCATTTTCGCGGGTTTTTGGGTTTCTTGGACCTGGGAAGCCATATTCTAACCTTTTCCACCTACACAGGTGCAAAGTTGATAATTGAATCCATAGACGAAAAATCAGTATATATTACTGTTGAAGGTCATGGTCCAGGATGGAATAATTCTCTCAAAAAAGGGGAATTACTCCGTATAAAAGCATCGAGAGAATCTGTCGGTCAACTGTTGGCTCCCGCAACAGGATCTATGGATAGGAGAATCGGTGAGAGTATCGACGCGGAAATCTCTGTGGAATATCTCCGAGCCGGTGAAGTTCTCTATGAGGGAAAGACCCGTAACAGTGGTCTGGAGATCGTTGGAGATAGTGGGGAATTGGTTTAATTCAGCTTATATTGATTATTGTTTTCCCTATTTTAATAACATCCCCTTTTCGCAGTCTTTTCTGAGCATTGGGCTTCAGGGGGTTATTGTTCACATAGGTCGCATTTGTACTACCAAGGTCTTTAATGTAGGCAATATTGGAAATGAATTCTATCAAGGCGTGTTTTCTTGATACTAGCGGATCGTCGAGGCGGCAGTTGCAGACCCGATCTCTACCGATGAGAATATTTTTATTGATCAAAATATCGCTGTGTTCCGAGTGGAGTTTCAGTTTTTCCGAACCATCACCAGTTTTTGCGGATTTTCCCTTATCACTTCTTTTGTAAACTGTCTCTTCCATGAATTAATTATGACCCAATTTTTAATCTATGTCGAATCTGTTTTTAAACTCTGTTATGATAGTCTCTGTGTAGAGGGGGGGAACTGTGGCAAAATTACCTGAAAAGGTGGGGAAGTACAAAATCCTATCGCTTATCGGAAAAGGGGGAATGGGAGTCGTTTATGAGGCTGAACATCCCACATTAAAGCGGAAAGTCATACTGAAAAAGCTCACTATCCGCGATAAGGAATTTCGCGAGAGATTCAGACTTGAAGCCGACACAATGATGGATCTCAGAAGTGATTATATTGTCGATCTTTACGATCATTTCCGCGAAGGGAGTTCCTGGTACATAGCCATGGAGTTTATAGAGGGAATCTCACTCGATGAGCTTATTCAACAGAATGGACCACTGGATTTGGGTCTCTTTTATTATGTTATGAGTTGTACTGTAAAAGCCATTGAATATATTCACCGACGGGGAATTACACACCGCGATATCAAACCCTCCAATATTTATATCTCCCTGAAAGGTGAGGTTAAACTCGGAGATTTCGGAATAGCCTCCTCTTCAGCACGAGATGTTAGAATAACCGATTCAGGTTCCGCAATGGGTACACCCTCCTATATGGCACCTGAACAGTTCGATGACAGCTCTTCAGTTGATTCCAAAGCAGATATATTCTCCCTGGGCGTGACATTTTATGAAGCACTTACTGGTGTAAAACCTTTTGTTTCTCAAGAGTATACAGACTTAAAGCACGAGGTAAAAAAGGGTAAGTACAAAAAGCCTTCCTCTTTGAGAAGGAGAACACCATTTTTTCTGAGTTGGATGATCCGCCGTTGCCTTTTAGTCAAACCGGCCCTGCGTTACAGTAATATGAACTCTATTATAAAGCGATTTAACCGGGAATTGAAAAAAATAGGATCCGATAAAATTCAAAGGGAACTGACTTATCTCGTCGAACCTGATAAGAAAAAGAAAAAAGCAATTCTGACAGATGTTCACAGAGCGGATAAGGTAAAGAAAAAATCTATCCCTTTCAAGCTTCCAGTTATACTCATCCTGGTAACTATATCTGTCTTATTCCTCTACACAGGCGGGTTTCAGAAGTTTATCCTTTCCGGTACTTATGGTGGATTAAAAGTGACCATGGTTCCCGCTGCTGAAGATGGGAACTATACGATCTATTCCTATGGGAAAAGCGGCGACAGGAAGGTAGACGAAGGACGATTCAGCAGAAAAGGTATAGTCGATCTTTATTTAAAAGAGGGGAGTTATCAAATTAAAATAGAGAGTGGATCCCATATTAGTTGGAGGTCCGTTTATGTTCCTGATTTTAAGGATTCAGGCCGAAAAAAAACAGAGCTCACTATTCTTTCATCTCCCCTGGAACGTTTTCCTTTAGAACTCAGTTATACAGTTAAAAACCGCTTTTCCAGTGACGATATTAAAGCAGATTGCCAATTGTATATTCGCAATGAGGGGAAGTGGTTGAAGATGACAGAAAAGGACCTTGCCCAACTGAAAACAGGGACTGAAATAAGTATAAAGTTCTCCTCCGACGGCTATGAAGATGCCTTGTATTCTGTCGAGACCGCTTTTTATCAGACTTATGTATCCCTTGACGTCCTTCTCAGCCCCCTGGCGGCATGGCTTGTTCTACCTTCCCTCGATAGCGGGAAAGTGAAAATAAATGGCAGAGATGAGTATTTCTCCCTTGAGACACTTCGTTTCGAGAAGCTCAATATTAAAAACCGCCAGGATATTCCGCTAGCGCTTATGCCTGGAAAATATACTGTGATTCTGGAAGCGGCCGATGGGGCAGTAAAAGAAGTATTCCATGTGGAAGGTGGAACGGAATATTTTTTTAATCCAGAAAGATAAAGAAAATAGATAAAAAATTGAAATGCATATAATTTCATACTAATATGAAAGAATGGATACAACACGAAAAATGCTTATTATCGATGATGATTCTATTGTCAGAGAGAGCATTTCAGATTTTTTTGAAGACAGCGGATATGAAGTTTTTCAGTGTATAAACGGCCGGGACGGAATTGAGACTATGCGCAGCGAAGACCCTACGGTTATTTTGTGCGACCTTCATATGCCGGGGATCTCCGGTTTGGAAGTCATAGATGTGGTGAAAGAGGAACGACCGGAAATGCCATTGATAGTTGTGTCTGGAAATGGTGTTATAAAAGATGCCATCGAAGCGGTATCGAGAGGTGCCTGGAACTATGTGATGAAGCCGATTTACGATTTGGCTGAATTGGAACTCTCCGTTGATATGGTCATCGAAAAAGCAGATCTTATCCGCAACAACAGGCTCTATAAAGAGGGGTTGGAAATTGAAGTCGAAAAGAGAACAAGAGAGCTCTTTGATCTCAATCAGGATCTGGAAAAAAGAGTAGCCGAAAGAACTTCCGAGTTGGAATCTTCAATTAAAGTGATAAAAGAAGCTCAGGCAAAACTGGTTCAATCTGAGAAAATGGCTGCCCTGGGTGGGCTGGTTGCCGGTGTGGCTCATGAAATCAATACTCCTGTAGGAGTCGGCATAACAGCGGCATCTCATATGGAAACCGCCACTAAGGAATTTGAGAAACTTTTCGAAGAAGCTCAGATGAAAAGATCTGATCTTCAATCATTCCTGGCAACATCGAAAGAGGCTTCGAGAATCCTACTTACAAACCTAACCAGAGCGGCGCAGCTGATTCAAGGATTTAAGCAGGTTTCTGTGGATCAGAATACCGGTGGTAAAAGAGTTATTGATTTTAAAGAGTATATTGATAAAATCCTAATGAGCCTCCATCCTAAAATCAAAGTGACGAAACACAATATTCTGGTGGATTGTCCCGACAAACTAATGGTAGATACCTTTCCCGGTGCTATTTCCCAAATATTGACCAACCTGATAATGAACAGTCTTACTCATGCCTATGATGAAGATGAAGATGGCGATATCATTATTAAAGTCCGGGAGACTGGTAAGTTTATTGATGTGGAATACCATGACGATGGGAAAGGGATCGATGAACAGCATATCAACCATGTTTTCGATCCTTTTTTTACGACAAAAAGAGCTAGTGGCGGTACAGGTTTGGGGATGAATATTGTGTACAATCTTGTTACACAGAAACTGGGAGGGCAAATCAATTGTGAAAGCTTTCTCGGCAAGGGTACACTATTCCATTTTACGATAGATATAGATCAATAATCAAATATCAAAAACCCAGCTGTTTCTTCCTATTGTTAAGTACAGTACCTTCAGCACAAGCTGCCAGTTTCAGAACACAGGGAGCAGTCAATTGATATTCTACACGTGTTCCCATTTTTGAATCTTCAACAAGTCCCGCATCTTTCAATTGCGAGAGGTGCTTCGATGCTGCAGATTTTGGTATTCCCGCTTCTTCAGCTAGTTCACAGACACACCATGATTTTTCATTCAGTTTTTCAAGAAAATAGATTCTCATCGGATGGGCTAATGCCTTGAACATATGAGCTCTTCTTTCTGCTCTTAACTGTTCCTCTTTACTTATCATTATTCTAATGTTTCAAATTTAAGAAACTTTGTCAATATTTTCTTGACCTTATGTTCTATGTTTCATAATATGGAAACTAGGAGTAATCATGAAACAAAAGAGTCCAGGAATTTCTCACATCAAATGTAATAATCGGCATCGGATAATCTTCATATTTGTGCTTTTGGTTGTATCTGTTTTCTCCTCCTGTAAAAAAGAAGAAACGGTTTTAGACAGTCTGTCAGCGGATATCGATCCTCCTGCTTTAACAGCAGATCAAAAAGTCTCCTTTATGGAACTTGGATCAGTAGAATGCATACCCTGTAAGGCAATGATCCCTGTCATGGATCAAATTCGAAGAGAATTGGGGGATCAGGTAAACGTCATTTTCCACGATGTGTGGACTGACGAGGGAAAACCCTACACAAAAGAATATGAGTTGAAAGTTATTCCTACACAAATCTTTTTTGATAGTGATGGAAAGGAGTATTTTCGCCATGAAGGATTTTTTCCTGCCGAAGAACTCTATCCGATTCTTCAAATGGGTGGCGTCGAACTTTAATGAATGGGATCATCAATTCTCTCAATCAGGCATTTTTCCAGGCATCTGTTTTTTCCCTGTTTGCTGCTGTACTTTGGGGTATTTTTAGTGTATTTCTCAGCCCCTGCCATTTGGGTTTAATACCCCTGATCGTTGCTTATATAAATGATCATAAAGCTCCCGGGCGATTTAAGGCATTTAGGCTCTCTCTTTCTTTTGGGTTGGGGGTTCTCTTTATGCTTGGGATAATTGGTGTACTAACGAGTCTCGGTGGAAGAATCCTTGGCGATGTCGGTCCCATTCTTACCATTATAATTGCAGTATTTTTAATGATTTGTGGTCTCTGGTTGATGGGTTTACCACTCTTTAAAAGTGTTTATATTCCAATCAATTTGAAATCGAAATATTCGGGATCTCTCGGGGCTTTGGGATTGGGGTTTACCTATGGAATAATCCTGGGTCCCTGTAGTTTTGCATTTCTTGCTCCAATGATAGGTTTAGTATTTTCAAAATCTATTGTTGATGTCTCTTTTGGGATTACTCTGATGATCTTTTATGCCCTGGGGCACACCGCTGCAATCATTGGGGCAGGTACCTTCGGAGATTTTGTTATTAATTTGTTTAAGCGGGATGGCATTGAGAAAGTTGCTCATTTCCTCAAGAGAGTATGTGGACTAATGGTACTTTTCTTTGGTGGATGGAAATTATTTTCATCATTTTAGAAAAATAAATAATGGAGAAATATTATGAAAAATAAAAAAAATCTAATTTTAATATTAGGGCTATTGGCATTTATGACTAATGGAGATAATTATGCCGCAGCACCTTTACTGCTGAAAATTTCGGAAGATTTAGGTATTAATCTTCAACAGGCAGCCTGGACAGTTACTGCTTATATGCTGTCATTCGGACTGTTTACCTTAATTTTTGGACCTCTGTCCGATCGATATGGAAAAGTTAAAATTATCAGTATTGCTGCATTTGGAACGGCTTTTTTCAGCATTCTTGGAGGATTTTCATTTAATTTACCTAGTTTGATGTTTTTTAGAGCTATGAATGGAGCATTTGCTGCCGGTGTATTCCCTGTAACCATGGCTTTAGTCGGTCAATCATTTGATGATAAAAATCGACACAAGGCTTTAGGTAAGGTTATGGGCTTAATGTTTTTGGGTGGGGCAACCGCAACAGCTATAGGTGGTGTCTTAGCCTATTTCGGGTCCTGGAGATTTGTATATATAATTTACGGGATTGGAGAGCTTCTAGTAGCTTTCATCATATTGAAATTTGTGGAGCCGGACAAAGGTATTGTTCGTAAATTAAATTTTATTACAGCCTATAAAACTCCTCTTTCTAATTTCAGATTTATGCGATTGGTCACTCTTATTTTTTTTGTCGGGCTGACAGTCTTCGGGAGTTTTACATATTCAGGGAAATTATTGCAGCAAATTAGCGGATTTAGCGTTCTTCAGGTCGGATTGATTCTTTCTTTCTTCGGACTTGGGACTGTTTTGGGGGGGAGAATTGCTCCGATATTAAAAAAAATAATGAAGCATGGATTTCTCATTTCGGCTGGAATCATCGGTTTTATCGGTCTTTTTACACTTTCTAAGTATACTAATGTTATCCTTCTATCATCAGGTCTCTTTCTTTTTGGTGTTGCCTTTATATTCCTGCAATCAACACTTGTTTCTACAGCACAGGAAAAATTACCAAAAATGAGGGGAACTGCTATGTCTCTGGCATCTTTCAATATGTTTATCGGTGGTGCAGTAGGAACAGCCTTGAATGGGTATATATTGGAAGCTGGTAATATAAATCAGATTTTCTATAATTCTTCATTCATCCTGCTCGCTGTCGGATTGGCTGCGGCTTTTTTTATAGGCCGTTTTGAAATGAGACAGGCTCAGAAAGCTACTGTGCAGAATTAAGTCCTATATAATTAAAAATACTATATGATGTACCCCACGTTAATAACTTTTGTATTGACGTGGGATATTATTGTATTTTTTCATACAGCCAGAGCAGTTTTTAATTTTGAGGCGACATTATTTTTAAGCGTTGTTAATGGCCATCTGAAAATCTCATCTCCATAGATGATTTTCCTTACATTTTGTACTTGCATCAGAGAATTGCAGATTAAAACTTCATCAGCTTCTTGTAGCGATTTTGCAGAAATCCCTTTAGCGAGAGCATTAATTTTTAATCCATCAAGCTTTGATACAGCCTCCAATACCTTATCCTGCATAATCCCTTGTAAATAATTATTGCATTTGTCTACGTAATAGAGAGTGGAATCCTTTTCAAAAAGAATATTCGTATAAGATCCCTCGAGAATGTTTCCCTCTTTGTTGCAGAAAAGGACTTCATCGCTCTGATCTATTTTATGGTAGTGATCCTTCCAGTAGAGATTGTAACTGTAATTGAGAGACTTATAGCGATTGAGCTTCGAATCATACACTTCATCGTGTTTGGATAGGACAAAGTCTTTGATTGTTCTCGTATAGGGTGCAGCTGAAACCACGGTGTCCCATCTGTTTCCCTCTTCTATAGGAGCGTAGAGGATTTTCACCCGGCAACAGTGATTTATCAGTCCGATCTCTTTCAGATAGGCATAAATCTTCTTCTCTTCCACCTGGGAGTAGTCCAGGTGGATCTCAAAGTTTCGACAGGTTTTTTTCATCCTTTCCAGGTGTTCTTTAAAATATTGGAGCCTTCCATCTTCATAGAGAATGGTTTCAAAGAAGCCTTTGCCGTAATTGAAAAAAGGAGACCTGCTATCTGTTGCGATTAAAGGAGATGAAATCACTCCTCTGTGTAATATTGCTCTTCCTGTATATTTTCCATTCTGATAGCTTTCCAAATATTTGCCCCCTTGTGGATGGTTTCTTCATATTCCTCTTCTCCGTCGGAAAGTAGAGTGATTCCTCCTCCTACATTAAAAATTATTGTATTCTCCGATTGAAAAAGAGAGCGGATCATTATATTAAAAATACTGTCACCATTGAATCCTATTTTTCCGAAGCTGCCAGTATAGATCCCTCTGGGAACTCTCTCAATTTCATCAATTATCTGGCAGCTTCGGATTTTCGGACAACCGGTAATAGAGCCTCCGGGAAATATTTGTTTCAGGATTTCTCCAGTTCCTTTACCCGGAATTAACTCGCCCTTTACATCTGCATAGAGATGAAAAACATTCTCCAGTGTCATCAAAATGGGGAATTGCGGAACTTTTACAGTTCCGGGAATACTCACGAGAGATAGGTCATTTCTCAGAAGATCGACGATCATAGCCAGTTCGGCAATGTCTTTTTCTGATTGGAGCAGCTCTTCTCTATTTTTATCATCTTTATAATGGGAATTTCCCCTCATTATGGTTCCCTTGATGGGAGAAGCCGTTATATGACCCGCTTCAGTTTTAAAAAATAGTTCAGGGCTGGTGCTGATAACATGTCCTCCCGGTATGCAGGCAAAAACACCATAGGCGATTCTGTTTGAATAATAGAGGTTTACAGCGTTTTCGACAGGAGAAAATTCCGTCTCACCATATATTGCCCTGGTGATATTAGCTTGATAGATATCTCCTTCTCTAATGTATTTCACTGTTTGAGAGACACCCTTCATATGTTGTTTCTTATTCATGGATGTCCCTTTGTAGCGGCTGATTTTTTCTTCAGGAGTTTTAGAGAATGGAAACAGATTCAGGGCTACTGATTTGTAGTCAAAGGGGAATTCCAGTGTATAGATCTCCGCTTTATTTTCATTTCTGCCGGATATAATGTAGTGCTCGAATATGGCAAAATAGAGGTCGGGAAAAATCCCCTGAGTTCTCCGTTCATAGAGTCCTTTCTCTTCAAGTCTGTCTTTGAAATCGTAACTCAAGTATCCCAGGATAGACAGCTCTTCCGGTAAGTAACTGTGTGCTGATATCAGCTTATCCAGGGCTTTCATGGGATCAGAGATTGTCTGCTTTTCATATCCATATTGCAGCTGCTCTTCAGTTAGAATAATGATGGGATTGATCCCCGTATACTCTCTGTCATCGTCTGTTTGGGAGGAGAACAAGGAAATCCCTCCGAAGTGGTCTACAGCATTGAACAGTTCGGGGATCTGTGGGGTCTCGAGTTTTTTTGAATTGTATTCAATCATCTATATAATCCCTAAAAAAATTATTCATCATAGCTTCGGCATTTTCAGTGAGAAAACTCTCCGGGTGGAATTGTACAGCAGAGAAGGGGAGATCCCTGTGGCGAATGGCCATTATCATTTTCGAGTCGCTTTGGATAGCCGTCACTTGAAGAGCTGTTTTTTCTTCGATAAATTCGGCGGGTTCCACAATGGCCAGTGAATTGTATCGGACTACTTTTAAGGGATCTTTGAGACCTTTGAAAATATCATTTCCAGTCGTATCAATTGTTACAGTTCTCCCGTGTCTGGCATCATCTGAAGGTTTGACTCGTAGACCATAGTACCAAGCGAGAAACTGCATTCCCAGGCAGACTCCCAGAAGAGGCATCTTCTCCTCAATCACCCTGGACTCAAAGAACTCTTTCAATAAACCCGTGTCGGCAGGACCCTTCGGTCCCGGGGATATAACCAGACCATCCCAGTGAGAGTCGAACATAACACGGTCATTATTGCGAATCACAGTAAATTTGTAATCTGGTCTAACTTGCATGAGCAGGTGACGGAGGTTCTCAGTAAAGGAGTCATAGTTATCCACTATTAATATATTTTTTGACATCGTTGAGAGAAATATAGCAGTAATAGTGGGAATTTGAAAAGAATAATCAATTTGTCTGATAATCATAACAAAAAACAATTCACATAGTGAAAACTCTATGATAGAATGTCCCAACGCTTGATAAACTCGTTGTTTCTCAAGTGAATTCTTTTGGAGACGATAAAGATGAAGTTCGATTATATCTGTAGCGAATGCAGTAAAGTCTACGATATTCAACCGGATTTGATGGTATGCCCGGTGTGTGCTGAAACTCAAATCGAAGATCAGCCGCTTGCAGGAGTCCTTGAAGTAAGACTCACCGGTGAAGCTGACAGCTCGTTTGATGTATTTGACCTACTGCCAGTGGAGAAAGAATTCTTTCCTCCATCGCCTGTAGGGAATACTCCCTTGTGGGAACCGGAAAACCTGAGAAAGAGAACCGGTTTCAGCAATTTATACATTAAAGATGACGGTTCCAATCCGACTAATTCCTTTAAAGACAGAGCGTCTTACCTGGTATCGGCTTTTGCTAAAAAAAACGGGATCGACAATATCGTTTTGGCATCTACAGGTAACGCCGGATCGTCAATGGCGGGAATCGGTGCAGCCGCGGGTCAGGAAATTACTATTTTCCTCCCCGAAACAGCACCTCCGGCAAAAATTATCCAGGCACTGCAATATGGTGCCAAGGTGTATAAAGTCGCTGGTAATTACGACCTGGCTTATGATTTTTCTATGGAATACTCAAAGAGGGCAGGAGGTATGAATAGAAATACCGCTTACAACCCCATGACCATAGAGGGAAAAAAAACTGTATCATTAGAAGTATTTCAACAATTGTCGAAAGCTCCTGATTATGTTTTTGTCTCTACAGGGGACGGATGCATTCTCGGAGGAATCTACAAAGGTTTTGAAGATCTGAAAAGATTGGGGATAATCAGTAAAATCCCTGTGATTTATTCGGTACAGGCTGAGGGAAGTGATGCCCTATACAGAGCATTTCACAGTGGTAAGTTCACCAATATCCCTACGGCGACAGTTGCTGATTCCATATGCGTAGATGTTCCCAGAAATGGTGCCCATGCACTTAAGAAGCTGAAGGACAACGGCGGGAGAATCATTAAGGTTAGTGATGAGCAGATTATAGAAGCACAGTCTGACTTGTCTTCATCGACGGGATTGTTTACAGAACCGGCTGGTTCTACAGCCTGGGCGGGATTCAAAAAAGCCGCTGATGAAATTGAAAAAGATGCTGTTGTTGTCATTATGGCAACCGGTAATGGTTTAAAAGATACGGCTTCGGCTTTAAAGGGAATACACATGCCCGAAAAGTCGATTAGTTCGGTAGATAATATTCTTTAAAAAAAATAGGAGAAAAGATATGAGCATGATAGATTTAACAATTGACCAGAAAACACTTGATTCCAATATTAAATATTGTAGAGAAAAAGGGATTACACTTCCAACTTTTGAGATGATGAAAAATCCTGAACTGGTTCCTCAGAAAATTAAAGACACATTGAGAAATACAGGTCTCTGGGACATCAATCCAGCAAACCTCTATAGAATCACATGGAAGAATGAGCAGAAAGAAAGCGGCGGTCTCTATGGTGATGTTAACCATATTGTTCTTCCACCGGAACTTACTGGTTGTAAAGCTAACATTGTTGTTCTTTCAGGAAAATATTTTCCTACAGGTGCACATAAAGTAGGAGCAACTTTCGGTTGTCTTTCTCCCAGATTGACTACAGGTCAGTTCGATCCTATGAAAACAAAAGCTGTATGGCCTTCAACAGGTAACTACTGTCGAGGTG
>JADGDJ010000317.1 GCA_016744925.1 Spirochaetaceae bacterium | reverse complement strand
TGACGGCGCAGATCTTCCAGTTCCTGGAGTGCTTTGTTTCTGGCATCGTAGAGCTCAACAACTCTATCCGCATCGGCTGTAACATTTCTATTGCGGATGTTTTCTTTGACTGCGTCAACGTTCTCTTTGATAAATTTAAGGTCTAACATACAGGAGAATATAGCAGTTATTACCAAATTCTTGCAAGGGGAGCAGGGAGAAGGGTGACGGATTCCTACTCCCTTCTCCTTCTTACAAAAGTAACCCTTTTAACTCTTTGACCAATTCAGCGAAGTGATTAAGCGCTGTTTTGACCGGTTCCGGGCTGCTCATATCAACACCAGCCAGTTTTAGTGATTCAAGGGGAAATCTCGATCCGCCGGATTTTAGGAAGTTTGTGTAATCTTCCTTTTCCTTAACTCCACCGGTCATCACTTTTCGTGCCAGACTTATAGATGCTGAAAGTCCGGTGGCGTATTTATAGACATAAAAAGCTCTATAAAAATGAGGAATTCTCAATCCTTCCAGATCACTTGTTTCCTCCAGCATTACGGAAGGCCCGAAGTATTTTTTCAATAAATTTCTGTATTCACTTCTTAGAGAATCGACAGTGAGTGGTTGCCCCTCTTCTACCATCTTGTGACAAATGTGTTCATATTCGGCAAACATGGTTTGTCTGTAGACTGTGGCCAGTATATCATCGATCTGATTTCCTATGAGATAGGCCTTCATCTCTTTCGAGTCTGTGTTTTTCAGCAGGTATTCACCCAGAAGCTGTTCGTTGAATGTTGAGGCCACTTCCGCTTCAAATATAGTGTAGTTATAGTTCTGAATAGGATTGTTGCGGACCGAATACCACGAGTGCATCGAGTGACCACCTTCATGTGCCAGGGTAAACATGTCCCGGATATTCTCATCATTGTAGTTGATCATGATGTACGGTTCACCGCTGTAGGTTCCATAGGAAAAGGCTCCCGAGCGCTTTCCTTTGTTTTCATACCGGTCCACCCAATTTCCCAGAAGCCCTTCTTTTAATGTCTTTCTATATTCATCGCCCAATGGCTCAAGAGCACAATAGATTTTATCCACCGCTTCTTCGTAGGTATGGACCGCTTTAACATCTTTGATTAGTGGTGTTTTCGTATCGTAAATATGAAGTTCATCCAGTCCGAGAACCTGCTTTCTCAATTCGTAATACTCATGGAGCGCGGGAAGACTCTCCGTTACGGCTTGCACAAGACTGTCGTAAACTTCTTCCGGTACATCGTCAGTAAAGAGGCTTGCTTTTCTGGCACTAGTGTAATTTCGGATTGATGATTTGAATATATCCGTCTGTACACTGCCGTTGTAGAGTTCGGCAATCGTATTTTTGTGAATATCCAGCTGATTATAGAACTGGTTGTAAGTTTTTTTACGAACCTCTATGTCTTCATTCTGAAGTAGAAGACCGAAGGTGGCATTGGTCAGAGGCTGCATACCCTCTTTTGTTTCTATTTCACCGAACTCTATATCTACATTGGTTAAAGCGCTAAAGGCTTTAGATGGGGTTGTGGTAAATTCCTGCTGTTTTGCCAGGAGAGTTTCCTCTTTCTCACTGAGGACATGGGGCTTGAATCGCAGCATTTTATTTAATGTGATTGTGAATTCATTTAGTGTCGGGTCTGCGAGAAAAGCCTTCATTTTCACATCTTCGATAGAGAGCAGTTCAGGGTTGAAGAAACTCGAAGCGGCGCCGGCTTGAGTGGTTATTCGCATATAGCGGGACATTCTCCCGCTGGAATCGCTGTTTCCCTGGTCTTCCGCCTGTCTTAGAAATGCGTAAACTCCCAGTCTTTCGTCGAGAAGATCGACTTTGTTCATATATACCAAACACTCTTTCAGCGATTGAGCCGAGTCGGATAACTTTCCTTTGTATGATGAAATTGCTGGAATCATCGATTCCAGATCAGTGAGAGATTCTTCCCATTTATTTTCTGATTCAAATAGCTTAACCAGATTCCACTGATGCTCTTTTTTTACATTTTCTCTTGATGGTATAGTTTTTCCCATTATATAACTCCTTGTCCGATTCTGCCTGTGGGTTACTGTCGATCCAGTCTATCCATTATGTCCTTAATTGATGCCCCCGCTTTACCTCGATGCGATATGGTATTTTTTATATCCGAGGGAAGCTGGGCTACGGTTTTATCATATTCTTCAAGATAAAAGAGAGGGTCGTAGCCAAATCCTTCAACTCCTGTTGTCTTTTTGGCGATAACACCGGAAAAAGTTTCCTGAACAGTATAAATCCTGTACTCATCGAGCAGGAGGACCATGGAGCAGACAAAGAAAGCACGTCTATCACTGATCTCATTCATATTTTTCAGAAGCAGAGCATTTCTCTCTTCACTTTCGAGTGGTTCTTCTCCTTCTAGGCTTCCATAACGGGCGGAATATACTCCTGGTGCTCCGCCTAATGCTGGTACCGAGATGCCTGAATCATCGGCAATAACCGGTCGTTTCACTATTTTATACAGGGCATGTGCCTTTAAGAGCGCATTGTCCAGATAGGTTTCTCCGTCTTCAATGCAGTCGAACGAACAATTTAAATCCGACGGAAGGAGAATTTTGTGTCCTTTGAGAATTTCAGATAACTCTTCCTTTTTGTGGAGGTTACCAGTTGCTAATACTATTTCCATGAGAGAAGAATAATGGCTTTTATAAAAATAGACTATAGGAATCTTCATCTATAGCGGATTTGTACTTTTTGCGGAAATAGTACAACCCCGAATCAACAGTTCCTTTGGGGATTTTAAGCAGTTCGGCTATTTCACTGTGAGTGGGGCGACAGGGAACTCGTGAAATATCATATCTTGTATCTTCGAGTCTTTTCCTCAACCTTCTAATCTGCTCTCCCAGTAGTATTTTTTTTTCAGGGTCCGATTCTTCCGAAAAACGGTTTTGTTTGTAGAGAAGTTTCATGTAAGCGTTATTCCTTTTCTCTCTAAGCATGTTCAACCGTTCATTTCTTTTGAACACTAGAAGATTCAGATAATCTTTTAAATAGAGCATCCAATCGTATTCATAACCTGTCAGCTCGGAAAATACACTCAATTCATAATCAGTAATGTTAGGTGAATCCATCAATACCAGATAGAGTAATCTTTTTTTTGAAGCTTTGTTTCGGAATTGAATACTGAGAGTTTCGGGTTTTTTCTCTTCCGGTGAGTACGCCAGTAAGTCCCTGATTTTTATCTCTTCTTCCCGGATGTTGACGGCGATGAGTTTCTGATCATTCTTCTTTTTTGTGAGATACGTTTTTATATGCCATTTAAGTGTCTGGTTTAACAGGGTTTCAAAAGGGATGCCCTTATAGGAAAAATTATTGATCATTCCCTCTATTCTGTTGTAAAAACTCAGATAGAATTCACTTTTGTCCTCTTCTGCCAAAATATGAATACGGCCGGGATAATGGTAAACTAAGAGACTTATTCTATTTGCGACCTCATTATATCCGCTTCCTGTATCCTGAAAGCGGAGTACAGCTTCTGTTATGGATTCCATAATGTGTTCCTCCTGGATGTATGGAACCATTACATTGCAAATTCTATGCCTATTAACATTTACAGAATTAAGGGGTTGTATAGGAGTTTCTTAAGATTCATTAAGATTAAATTGTAAAATAGCCTCTCAACTCCTTGGGAGAGAGAGGCTATTTTTGACTATTACATATTGGATTTAAAGAGTTTTATTCCCTCATCTATGAAGTTGGCTTTGACCTCTATCACTGCTTCTTCTATAAGTAGCGCTTCAGATTCTTCACAAAAAAAGAGAAGGAGAAAATTTTCTTCGGGCCAGATGTGATCCCCTCTTTTAGGTGTGCTGTTCCCACTGCCGTGAACTGATGGTATCTTGGTAAAAGCCTTTCCGACGTTTCTTTTTTCTAAGGCTTCAAAAATATCGACTTCAATCGATTGATTGGCTATCAATTCTATTCTTTTCATCCTACGGCCTCCTCAGGAACTAAAACATTACTTTTGTGTTTTCTATTAAAGATTGAATAAAGCACTGGAGCCAGATATAAGGTCATTAGCGTATTTATCACCAGACCCCCGATTACAGTCAAACCTATAGGTTGAACCAGGTCTGATCCTTCACCGGGGAAGAATGCCATAGGAACCATTCCAAGGATCGTGGTCAGCGTTGTCATCATAATTGGTCTCAACCTGTTTCCGCCGGCTTGAAT
>JADGDJ010000316.1 GCA_016744925.1 Spirochaetaceae bacterium | reverse complement strand
GTGTACACCATTATAATTAAAAAAGTAATTCCTATATAATCAATATACTGGGGAGGAATGTTAATGAATAAAATCTTAAATATTCTCACATTGATTCTGATTGCATCACTTTTCAGTTCTTGTAACGAGAATCCCTTTATGCATAATCTTTTCAGCTCTTTAGATGAATATGAATTGCCCTCATCATTCGGCTCTATTGATGATATTCTCGATGAAGCGGGGGATGATAAATTTCTCGATGCTCTTGCTGAAGATGATGAACTGGCCGAAGATGTCATCGCTCTTCTCGATGATGTTCTTGACGATGATCCAGCAGATGCCGATCAGGAAGTCGCACTTTTACTGGCCGATGTCTATCTGGCTGCGAGCGGTGCTGATGATACAGTGAATAATGTTAATGGACTTCTTGGCGATCCAGATTCTTTCGATTTTGATTCTCCGGAAGATATTATCACAGATTTATTTATCCTGGACGGCTCATTGTCTCAGCTGCAGCAGGAAGAGGCGGTTTCTCGACAACTAGAGGCTTTTCTCGGAGCAGCTGAAGCCTTGGAACTCTATGGAGAGACCATTGATAGTCAGGGGCCCAGTTCTGAGGTCGTCGGAGGAGAGCTGGTTGCTGCAGCTATGATAGGCGGGATGACAACTTATCTGGCCGATGACCTGCTGAATACTATCGGAAATGGAATAGATACTAAGGAAAAAGCCATAGAAGCTATCAGTAGTTATATCGTCGCTGGAACAGTGTTGCCGAATATGACCGGGACCCCCTCAGGAATAGAAGATATTCTCAGTGATGGATTGCTGGAAGTTCTCGGTCCGGACACAGTCGACAATCTTTCGGACATGGGGTAAAAGATGAAAAAAAATACATGTATATTAGTTTTTGTGCTTTCATTGGTAGCCTCTCTCTTCGCCGATGCCAAGTACAACTTTGACCAGCCTTTTGGGTGGCAGAGTCCCGAAATTATGGCGCAAGGTGGATCTTTTACAGCTGTTGCCAGTGGTTTTAATTCTCTTATGACCAATCCTGCTGGATTTGCCATGAGTAAAACCTATAAATATGAAGAATCTGAAGATGAAAACGGTGAACGGGTCGTTGAGAAAAAAGAGAAGGGTGAAATCACTGTTATCGGGGTTCTTCCCTATGCTGTAATCAATCCCTTTACATTGAGGGATGATCTATCTTCTGAATCCCTCATGGATTCTATTTTAAATCAGAGTGAAACCAATGGGATTGGTGCGGGAGCACAGGTCGGTCTCGGCTATGTAGGTCATGGATTCGGATTCGGACTGGTTACTACAGTTGATATGATGTTTCCCCAGACAGACAATATTCTAGGAATTAATGGGGATGTTACATTTACGTCTGCTTTTGTCGGCGGGTATGCCCATAAATTTTATCTGGGACAAATCGGTTTGTCCGTAGGTGCTGATATAAGACCTATGTGGAGAATAAAGGCACGGGATATTGATATAGATACAGTCTTTTCTATAATTGATGGTGGCGAAGTGGACTATACTTCAATCGATGTACTGACCGGATTTGCTATCGGATTTGACCTTGGCCTTATTGCCGAATGGAAAATGCTGTCTCTGGGACTCTCTTTTCGCGATATCGGACATACCAGGTATTTATACCAGCAGAGTAATGGTGAGGATATTCTATCTGATCCATTTTCAGGAACAGACTATACCGGATTGGATTATATAACCCCTATGACCATGCATCTCGGTATCGGTGTACATCCCGACCTGGGGACACTCAGTAAATGGGTAGATCCTAAAGTGCATATTGAATATGTTGTCCCTATGATAGATTTCGATGATGTAGCTTCTTATGAAGAGCAGTCTTTCTGGGTCAATCTACATGCGGGAGCCGAAGTTAAATTGTTCAGTTTTATGGCTCTCAGAGCAGGGTATTCTTCAGGCTATCTCTCGGCGGGAATCGGATTGGATCTTTTTATCGCAGAACTCAATGCTGCGATCTATTCTCTGGAAACAGGTTCACATTCGGGGAGCAGTCAGCAAATGGGTGCATCGGTAGAACTTGCTTTCCGCTTCTAGTATTTATTATACTTGTAATAGGGCAGGGGATACCTGTCTTATTATAAGGAAGTTCGCATATGGGGAAATTATCATTACTTCTCTCTCTAATCGTTTTATTTCTATTCACATCATGTGAGGCTTTTTTTACCAATAGCTGGTTTCAGGGTGCAGCAGACTACAGCAATATTTCTGTTGCTGAAGCTCTCTCTTCAGGTGATACCTCGGTAATGCGGGAATTGTATGATGATATACTTGTCGAAGCTTCAGCGGCTACCGGTGAGGAAGCAGCCGGGTTATATTTGCAGGCGGCTGATCTCGCTTTGGGGATTTCCGGGATGAGTGATCCCTCGGTTCTTTTAAACGCAACTACATCCTTGGATGGTGGTGGCACAGATAGCCTTTTTTCTATTTTGACAGATTCAGATGTGGATCTTGCAGCTCTGGCAAATGTAGATGATATTCTCGAAGCGGCAAAGGCTTCGGATCCGGCTTCTGTTCCGGCAGATATCTGGTTATTTGCAGCGGCAGGCTCCAGCGCAGACATTGTTAATGCGTCCGGTGGTGGAGATATCTCTACTTATCTTTCGTTTAATCCCGGACCGGATCCTCTTGATAATCCGGATGTTGTTCAAAGTTTACAATATATGGTTTACGCAATGAGTGCCTATCCTGACATCGAATCGCAATTAACAGATCCTGCTACTAAAGCCGATTTAATAACATACGGGGTGATATTTCCATGACAGAAAAATCAGGCATCAAGCTTTTCATCACATTGGGTCTTGGACTGCTTTTTATGTATAGCTCAGTCTACAGTGAGGAAAGCCGTTTTGTCGTTAGCTCTCCAAGAACCGCTGCTATTGGAGGGATGCACGCTGGATTGACCGATCAATTTTCCACGATATTTAATAACCCCGCCGGTTTTCGCGGGGTGAAAAGTGATATGACTGTTTCAGAATTGAATTTTAAAATTACCGGACCTGTTTCTACCTTGATGTTAGCTTCTCAAGGTGGGGAGCTGAGTGAGATTCTTGGTGAGTTGGGATTGACAACTATTGGGTTTGAAATGTTGGGACCTATTTCAATAGGGAAAATTGATAATAATATGGCCTGGGGAATTTACAATGTCATTGATACTGAAGTCTTTATACCGGACTTGACACAGGATGCGACAGTTTCGGCAAGATTTGATCTCGGTGGAGTTTACGGTTATTCCTTCGGATTGGATTTAATTGATTCAAACAATCAGATGAATTTTGGATTTTTGACAAAAATATTTTACAGGACAGATGTGGAAATCGCTAAATCTTTTACAGATATAGTGTCCGCATTCAGTGATATTACATCACTATTTTCCCCTGATACGATCCCATTGAATATGGGTTTTGGTGCCGGTCTGGATGTGGGAATGAAATTTATCTGGAATGATGTCATCTCTCTCGGACTCGTCGTGCGGGATATCTATACACCTCTATTCATGTTCCGTTATGATTCGGTGAGTTCTCTGGCATCAGGAGGTTCACCCTCTTTTGAATATCTGGCGCTCGACCCGGACTATTCAATCGGTATTTTATATACTCCAGAACTGATTCTCTTTAACGGACTGATGAATAATATTAAAATAATGCTCGACTACAGTGATATTTTTGATTTTGCTTTTAATCCTGAAGAGGCAAGGCATCCTCTTCTGCATATCGGGCTGGGTGTTGAATTTACTCTTTTTGATATACTGGCCTTGAGGTTCGGCCTTTATGAAGGGCTTCCAGCTGCTGGAGCCGGACTGGATCTTCATATGTTTAAATTAAACTTTGCTATGTTCGGGGCAGAGCTTAGCTCACAGCCAGGATTAATGTCTGTATATAACCTGATGATTGGAATTGAATTTTCATATTAATTTCAGATAACGGATTGACACTTTTTTCAGGAATTGGTACATTCCTCAAGGTCAGTAGATAAGCGGCATTTTGTTGCTCAATCAGGGCTTATGTCTCCTTCGTCTAGGGGTTAGGACACCGGGTTTTCATCCCGGCAACAGGGGTTCGATTCCCCTAGGAGATGATAAGATGTTGCAGCATCTTTAAAACTGTAGAACGGGCCGCTAGCTCAGCTGGCAGAGCAACGCCCTTTTAAGGCGTGGGTCACTGGTTCGAACCCAGTGC
>JADGDJ010000057.1 GCA_016744925.1 Spirochaetaceae bacterium | reverse complement strand
GGGAAGGGGAGTCGTTATCAGTACCGAGCGCTCTTTTATGATGTCGGTTACGAGAAGCATGGACCAATCGAGTCCCCGGTTGTTTCTTTTTTTTATAAGCTCTTTTATAAATGATTCTTTGAGGCGGCTGGCTCCATCGAGAGTAATAACCTCTGCCTGACCGACTCCTATTGTGAAACCCTTTTCACTGTACTCTTTAAAATCAGCAGCAATGAGTTTGTCCGGGTGAGTTTTATCGAGAACAGCCGAGTTCTTTAACATTTCACTGCCGTAATTCTCAATAGTGGTCTCGCAAATTCCAGCGAGTATTCCAGCCGTTTCAACATCCTCGGGAGTCGTAGTGGGGGACTTGAGAATCACTGTGTCCGAGAGAATCCCCGCAAGGAGAAGCATGGCTGTCACGCGATTAACCTCTACTCCCGCATGGGAGTAGTGCTGAAACACTATTGTACAAGTACTGCCAACTGGTCTGATATTCATATAAATAGGTGTTTTCGTCGGGTTTGGAGAAATTCTGTGATGGTCGATTATTTCTACAATATCGGCTTGCTCGGCTCCCGGTACAGACTGGGAAACTTCGTTGTGATCCACAAGAATAAGTTTTCTCTGAGGTTTTTCGATAAAACAGCGCCGTGTCACAATTCCGGAGAAATCTTCCCCGTTGAATACAGGCAGTCCCCGATAATGAGAATTGACAAGGGCGTTCTTTGCGACATCGTATGCACTTTCAGCCTGAAGTTTTTCGGGGTTGGGATTCATTATATCTTTAACCGGTGAACTCAATCGCAAAAGACGGATGGTTTCCGCCGTATCTGTTTTTGAGATGTATACGGTTCCGTCAAATTTGCTGAAATCATAGGGGAGCTTCGTATCATCTTCAACACCAGTTAGGATTATGGCCGGAAAATCGTTTTGTATTGCAAATCTTATCAGGTCTTCTCTGAGTCCCACAACGAGTACCGGTTTGTTTGGCTTCAGCGCTTCGATACGATCTCTACTCACTTCTATAGGCATCGCTCCCGTCATCACCGGAGCGGAAAATTCACTGTTGTTTCCTCTTTTGTAGAAATATCCCGGTAGAACTTTCTTGAAATTATCAAACCTGAATCGATATACAGGTCTTTTCCCCAGGTTTTCCGAGATTAGGAATCCACTAATCTGATGAATGGTAATAATTCCTTTGAAGTCTGTACCATTCTCAAAAATAGGAATGCAACTGATATTTTCTTCATCAAGAACTTTGATAGCGTTTAAAATTGGTTCATTAATATCCAGACTGTCAATGTCTCTTCTGGTAACATCGGAGACTTTGGGGCTTACGTCTTTAACGAATGGAGGTGGGGTTAATCCCGCTGATTTAAAAGCTGTACGCGTCTGATTGTTCAAATGCCCGCATCGAACGGCTTTGTAGTTTTGAGCCGGATCGATGATATTTTTTAACTGCGCATAACACCAGGCTGCGCATACGGAATCCATATCGGGATTCCTGTGTCCCGTTACAATTATATCATTCATCGGGAGAAATTATACCAATAGGATTTGAATACGTCTATAATGCCTATGCAGCAGAACCCATGAAGTCCTTTATATAGTTTTTCCAAAAAAATCAGTCAGTTTTCTCGAACCGAATTCATCAGTATTGCCATCAGAAGACATGGATGAGAGAAAAAACTGGATGGGGCCATAAAACGAAAGGGGTGTAATCCGAGGCAGAACCTTTAATATTATTTTCCTGAAAAAGTCGGGTATGTAGACGATCTTTCCATCAATATTCAGACTCTCAAAAGCCAGTTGTCCTATTTGATTGAGAGAGTAGGTTACAGGTCCTCCTATATTTAACTCTTCTATATCCTTTTTCAAGGCTTTGATAATCTCAGTCGCTAAGTCCGAACCGTCAATGGGATTAATTTTTAGAGAACCATCTCCGAAAAGATATATTTTCTTTTTTTTTGCCATACTCTGAAAATCTTTCATATCAGAAAAAAATCCACTTGGCCTGATTATGGAAGATTTAATATTCTGGGACTTTAAATAATCGACAAAACTCTCCTTCGCATCGACCAGTTTCGAACTTCTCAGCTGAGGGCCGTTCAATACAGAGACATAGCAGAAATGAGAAACGCCCGATTCAATGGCGATGTCCAATATATTCTTGTTGGCCTGATAATCCACATTGCGGTAGGTCATCCCGTCTTTCTGGCGAGTGATTCCCAAGCTGCTAATAACAATATCGATGTCATTACATAGATTCTCCAGACTTACAGGTTCGGTTGCTTGTCCCACAAAAACTTCATCAGGGTGATTTTCAAATTCACCTTCCCGTGCTTCTCGTCTCAGCAACACTCTGACTTTATATCCCAGCTTCTTTGCTTCATTTACAAGATGTCGTCCCAGGTAACCACTGGCTCCGACAATTAAAATATTTTTCATAGGGCAATCCTCGAATTATTATTTAGTCCGACTGGACTAAAATGAATATAGACTTGATTATGAACTCAGTCAAGAGTTATAGTCCAGTTGTACTAAATAAAGGACTTTTTAATGCCTAAAATTGTTGATCATCAAAATATAAGGGAAAAAATCGCTCGTAAAGCCATTCCTCTTTTTCGTGAAGAGGGATACCGGGCTTTGAGTTTTCGAACGATTGCCAGTCGTTTGGAGCTTTCCAAAAGCGGTCTCTATCACTACTTCAAAAATAAAAAAGAATTATTTGAGTTTTGCGGAGCAATAATACTCTCGGGAGATTTGTCAGTATTATCTATTTCAGATGATCCTGTTGAGCCTTTATTATTGCTAACGCAAAAATGGTCTGTTTTTTTTCGTGAGGAATTGAGACTATTAATAGACTTTAATCAGTATATTACATCTGAAGGAGACCGCTTAGACCGAATGAAGCCAATATTTGAAAATGTGCAGCATTCAATTGAGCAACTCATAGGAGTTGATAAGTCCTATATTGTACTCACAATGATTTTAGGTGAATTACTTATGCGATCTTTAGCGAAGGATGAGCAGAGCTGGAGTTTATTTGAAAAGTCCTTGCGAATTGTAGTTGCAAGGTGATATGAGTAATTTACATCTTCTTCAATAAACTCCTAGTTGATATAAATCAACTCCTCAATAAAATCTATCTGCCGATCGATAGTCTCTTCTGATATAGATAAGACAGATGAAGAAGTTTTTATTCCGTCGAGAACGGTCAGAATGTGGAAAGATAGAGTTTCAATATCAAACTTTTTGAACTCTCCTTTTTCATGGCCATATCTCAATATTTTTTTCAATATCTGTCCCGCATGGAACACTCTTTCATCCAGATAACTACGCCTATCATTTTCCATAAAAGCAAACTCATGAACGGCGAAAAACCAACCCTTATTGTTGCCTAAGGCGGCCTCTTTTTCTCCTGCGAGGAAATGGGCAAATATTACTTTGGCAGGAACCTTCTGTTGTATCACTTCATCAACAATGGAACCGTTATCCTCAATATCTTTGTCCAGGATTGCCGTGAATATCTCTTTGGTCGAAGAGTAGTGGCGGTACAAACCTCCCCGGCTCAGATCTGTAGCTTCACAAATATCCTTCATTGTTACAGCTGTATAGCCTTTCTCTGCAAATATTTTTATTGATTTTTTTAGAATAAATTCTTCTGTTTTCTGCCCTTTTTTCAAGATTTCCCCTTATTTTCCTGTAAACGACACATATGTCGCTTGTTGTATTTGCGTTACTATGCGACACTGATGTCGCTTTAGTCAATGGGAGAATATATGAAAACGAGAAAAGAACTGATAGAAGAATACAGGAGGGTAAAACCTCAGGCTGGAGTATTTCAAATAAAAAATAAAGAGAATCAAAAAGTGTTCATTGATAATAGTGTGAATATGGAATCTTTATGGAACAGGCATCAAACTGAGTTAAAATTGGGAACACATCGCAATACAGAACTGCAGAAGGACTGGGATAATAATGGAAGCGGTAGTTTAATTTTTGAAATTCTCTCAGTATTAAAAGTATCGGAAGATGGGACTAATAATATCAAAAAAGAGCTTAAAGAGCTCCAGGAACTGGTCATCGAGGAGTTGAATATTGGGAATGAATCTCTCTATTGAATGATTATGAATTTAGACTTTGCCCAGATCTCTCCTCTATGAGTTAATTCGTTACTCTTTTAACAAAACTATTCGATAATATAGGCGTATGTATGTAAAATATTTTATCGTATCCGCACTTCTTTTATCATTTATGATAACCATGTTTCTAGCAGCTTATTCGACACTGAAATTTTAAAAAACGGAGCAATTTCCTACATTTTTTTAATGATAATGGGGCCGATTTTATTTATTGCACTGTTCCGATACATAATGCTCGATCTGACCCCCATAGCCAGAAGCATTGTTTTTGATGAAATCAAAGATCCAACTTTTGTCCTCGATAACGAAAATCGACTGGTTGATCACAATCATACAGCAGAAAATCTTCTCATAAACTCTTTGGAAAAATTGGATAAAATGGTAGCAGATGAACTTTTTAAAGAACTGAGAACCTGCGATTTTCTTGGAAGATACGGAGGTGAAGAATTTCTAGTAATTCTCCCAGAAACAAAGAAGAATGACACTGCTATGATTGCGGAAAGACTCAATAAAAGTATTGCCGCATTAGCCATATCCTATAATAGAGAAACCATATCAATAACTATCAGTCTAGGTTCCTATAGCATAAAGGGAGAAAATCAGATTGCCACTATAGAAAACGCCATTTCAAATGCAGATGAGGCATAGTATCGGGCAAAAGATGAAGGGCGAAATCGAGTCGTCGACTACGATTCATAAGAATGAACAATTCAATTTTTATATGATTCAGAGATAGAGGCTTTCCTTTGTTTTTATCAGGCTGTAGAGAGTTTCATTCACCGGTACATGCAGACCGTGAAAAGCTGCTTTTACCAACAGTTCTCCTGAAAAAGAGTCTACTTCAGTTATTCTCTTTGCTTCCACATCCTGGAGCATGGAGGTTTTACCTTCCGGTCCCAATGTATTGAGAACTTTATACCATCTGTCCAAGTCATCCTCACATAGGTTAACTCGTTCTGCTTCGGCTATTAAAATTGTCTCTTTCATGGCCCTTACCATCAAATTCTGTACCCTTTTGTCCGTCTGAAATAGACCGTATGGAGCTCCGCTAATAGCGGAAACCTGATTGACGCCGATATTGATCATCCATTTGTACCATATCTCTCTATGGATATCTTCGGGAATGATGTATTCTATATCGTTCTCTTTCAGAAAATGGCATGTCTTAAGCAACTGGGATGATTCTTTATTTTCCTTACTGCCGATGAGAACTTTACCTCGTCTTGTGAAGGTCAACGACTCTTTTTCTTTTACAGCATCCATTCCGAGAACCGCAGCGTAGAGGACTTTTGAATCGGGCAATAATCCTTCTAAATATTTTTCACTACCTATCCCGTTCAAGACTGATATTATGATTGTATCAGGTCCTGCGGCTTTTTTAAGAATTGGACTAATCGCTTCCAGATGGTGATTTTTTACACAGATAAGAATCAAATCGGGAGAATCATTCAGTTCATCAATTGAACGGAAATTGAATTTACATTCTTCAGTGTTGACGATAATTTTTTTATTTTTAAGTATATCGCATCGCTTTTTATCAGTTAGAAAGTAGGCATTTTTTTCTGATCTTTTGAAAATAGAATCCATGTAAAGCAGTCCAAGTGCTCCTGCTCCGATAATTGCAACTGATTTAATAGTTTCCATAAAAGAGATCTCCCTGTTTAAAGACTAGGATACTCTGTTTTGTAGAAACGGTTCAATTGTATCAGACTCTCTTTGACTAATGCTTCAACAACTGTTTATAATGAATTAACTTGAAATAATTAAATCAGTACTTTTTACACCCGAAATCATATTCATACGTCATATGGGTTGATATGAATCAGGAAGAACAATTGTACAGTCAGAATTCACAGGAAAGACTCTCCAGAGCCTATGAGACGGAAAAACCCAGGCTTATGAATAGGGTCCGGGCGGCAGGCAAGTCTTTCGAAGAGACAGAAGATCTGATTCACGATGTATATGCTGAAACCTGGGGGCGTCTGGACCGCATTGTAAATATCATCAATCTACCTGCCTGGTTGAATTCTTTAGTCACACGTAGGCTGATCGATGCCTGGCGGCATGATAAGGTTCGAAAATCAGCCGGGGAAACCGATGTTGCTGAGGAAACCCTTCGGGAGGTTATTTCCGGTGTCGGATTAGATCCTCTCGATACCTATGTTCGTCAGTGTATGGTCGGTGCATTAAATGAGGCCATAAAAATTCTCCCCCTAGCTCAGCGGAAAATTCTAGAGGCTCAGGTATTCGGTGGTAAAACATTTGCGGAACAGGCAGAGATTACAGGAGAGAGCATAGATACTCTGAAAGCCAGAAAACGCTATGCTGTAAAAAATCTCTCCCGAGCACTCCGGGACTGGATTAATGACTAATAAATATAGTCACTGAACCACTGAGCAGTCTTATTAATAGCCATATTTGATAAAGAATTATCTCCCGACAAAACATGGTATATATGATCAGCGCCATTTATCTCATACACTTCAGCTTGAGGATGAGTTTCCTTCAAAATCGCAGTGTTTGCGTGTAGATAATCATCAGTCCCATCTACAATGAGAAGAGGTCCTTTATATTTTTGAGATGTTTCAAGAGGATCATAGCTGTCGAGAGATTCTACAAACGCTTTGCTGTGGGTAATTGTTCTCCAACCCAGATCCAGTTCAACCGCACCCTTATTTCTGGCTGTTTCTTTATCGCTTTCTTCCAATAGCGTTGTGTAATCGATGCTAGTGGACCAGGTTGCAACGGCAGAGATCTCTTTCGGGTTCATCCCCGCAATATACTGTACGACACCGCCACCCATACTGAATCCCAGCAGTCCGGTTTTGTCATTGTCTGAATAGGTCAGAGACTGTACATAATCCAATGCTTCCTGGGCATCTTCCATCATAGTATCAATTGTAATAAAAGTTTCATCAAATTCCGGATCATCCCATCCACGGTATCCGATTCTCAATGAGCTGATTCCCATTTTCTGAAGTTCAGCGGCTTCATTTTTAAACATATTTCCCACTTCGTCTTTAGAACTGGCATAACCATGGTACATGATTACAACAGGCGAAGCTTCTACGCCGGCTATAAGAACAGTACCCTTAGCTCCGCTTGGAAGTGTTATCATCGATTCTCCCAAAGGCAATACCTCCTGGGTATTCTTAACAACATTGCTTGCACAGGAACAGATCAGTGCCGCAGCAAGTACATAGAAAATCTTTCTCATTATTACACTCCTAAATATTCATTTATGTTAATTATAGAGAAGCCATTTAATAATTAAAAGAACCCGGGCAAAAAGAAAAAAATTCCAGAAAAAGAATTCTTTTTTTACACCCCTGTTCACGGTCGGACGTCATATGGGATGCGATGGAGGAGAAAGAAGATGATGGATGAAATTAAAGATGAAATGAGAAAAGAGTTTGAAAAAGATTGGGAGAAGGAATTGAGAAAAAACCCCAATTGCAATGCCGATTCATGGTGGGAAGAACGTAGGCTGGGTATGAAATTTTTTCTGGGATTTCTTATGGGAATTGGGTTTATAGGGTTGATTTTCCTCTGTGGATGGGTGGTCATGCTGCTCTGGAACTGGCTTATGCCTGAGATCTTTGGTTTGACACTCATTACCTATTGGCAGGCCTGGGGACTTCTTGTTTTGAGTTCTATTCTCTTCAAGGGTTTCCCATCCGGTACAAATTCTGACGGTGGTAAAAGGGGTGATAGACGAAGACGGAAAGAGCTGCGGAATCTGATGAGTGAAAAGGTTATTTCATCGGAAAAACCCGATGGGCAATCTCCCGATGGGGATCTGTGATTTAGTGGAAATGACCGGGATCTAACGATCCCGGTTTGTTTTATTATTGAATCAATTGCATTACTGACTGAGATCTCTGGTTTGCCTGAGCAAGCATAGATGTACCAGCCTGTGAGAGGATCTGATTTTTTGTAAATTCAACCATCTCTGAAGCCATATCCGTATCTCTTATAGTAGATTCAGCAGCCTGTATATTTTCTGCGCTGATATCAATTCCCTTAACAGCCATTTCCATTCTATTCTGATAGGCTCCAAGGTCAGCTCTCTGTTTATTTACAGATTTTAAGGCACCGTCCAGTACTCCAATGCTCCGATTCGCCTGTTCTGCCGTGGAAATAGAGAGAATATCTCCTGAACCATTCTGCTTTAATCCCAGTGATTCGGAGGTCATTGTCTGAATAAAAATCCTCTCTCTCTGATCCATATTAGCTCCAACATGAATCCACATTGACGACGTTACAGTGTTCTCTCCCGTTTCCGAAGCAAATCTACCAGTCAGCATGTTCATTCCGTTGAACTGTGCATGAGAAGCAATTCTGTCTATTTCATCTACTAATTGAGAGACCTCAACCTGTATCTGCATTCTATCTTCAGCGGTGTATATTCCGTTTGAAGACTGTATAGCCAGCTCTCGAACACGCTGGATTATATCGGTTGTTTCCTGAAGATTACCCTCTGTCGCCTGAATGAAAGATATTCCATTTGCCGCATTGTCCGATGCCTGATTCAATCCTCTGATCTGGGCTCTCATTTTTTCAGAGACAGCTAATCCCGATGCATCGTCTCCCGCTTTATTTATTCTCATGCCCGAAGACAGTTTTGACATGGAACTTGATATATTCCCGCCTGTTACCTTTAGCTGTCTATTGGCGTTAATCGCACTCATATTGTGGTTGATAACCATTCATTCCTCCGTGAAATCTAAGCAGTTATGCTTTTCCTATAATCTTCCGGGAATCCCTGAGGATCTACCCGGCTACAGTTATCGATTGGAAAAATTAAAAACTTCACAAAAAAATTAAAGTAAAATAAAAAAATGCCGATAAACGGGATCCTATTCAGAAGTCGTGACAGTTGGGGGAAGGTTTATATCTTTTTTTCCATAAAATAAGCCCCGCTGACTCCAGTAGACCTCTTTAACAACCATAGGGAGTGAGAAGAAACCACTGTATATCCCAGTCTTTCATAAAGAGCCTTGGCTTTAGGATTTTCATAAATCACCATAAGTGTCAGTTTCTTACAGTGGTGTTCTTTTGCATAGATCTCGCAGAACCTCAAAAGAGATGATCCGACACCTTTCCCGCGAGCTTCTGCTAATACTCCTACGGTGTCTATATAAAGTTCTCCTTCCTCTGGATGATGTTGAAAAATGAGATCAAATATCCATGCTCTTATAACTGCAAAAACCCCATATTTGGGGAGCAGCTCTCTCATATTCAGAGATTGGCTATGGAATTCTTTTGCTTGCCCTGAAAATCTCAGAGAGAGAAAACCCAGAACAGTTCCGTCAATGATTCCGACAAACTCCTGTTCTGCAGATTCGATGTTGAAAAGTTTAAAATCCCGGGATATTGATAACTGCAGGTCTGTCTTTTTTGTTATAAATCCCAATTTTGCAGAAAATCCTTCATAGAAAATCTTCTGAATATCTTCAAAGTGGGATTGTATTGCTGGTATTACAGTAGTTTCCTGTTCCATTTGGTCCTTCTTTTCTTAAAAATTAGTGCAGTGACTTTACTTCATCCAGTACAAAAGTGCTTGATGTACTCATCACACCCTCTGTATCAAAGAGATCTTTCAGGACTATATCGGATAAGTGTTGCATATCCCCGGCAACGATTTCAAGAAGTATATCGACATCTCCGGAATTATTGGTGATAGGCTCTTCAGGAACAGTAAGAATGCAGTAAGGATTCAAATAGGCTCTGGGTTTGTATTGGTTCTTTTAGGAATAATGATGATTATTTTTCTCTGATAACCATAGGACTTCTCACCCTTGATCATGTATTATTTAATCAATCAGGAGATAGTAAATCAATTGGATCGAAAACAGGAAATCATAATACAGCCTCAGCAGGAAGGATTGGAATTGCTGTCGTGGATATCGGAACGATTTACATATTTCCCCAGGGTAAAATGGAAACAATACATCATCGAGAAAAGAGTTCAAATCAATCATAATTCGATTGTTCCAAAGACTGTACTCTATAAAGGCGACATTGTTACATTTAATCCGGAACCTGTTATAGAGCCCTCTATAGATAAAGACTATAAGGTTGTATACGAGGATAAGGATCTTCTTGTTATAAATAAACCTCCTAACCTCCCATGTCATCCCGGAGGCATTTATTTTGAAAACACATTGTGGTATATACTCAAGCAGGAATATGAGTATATCTCCTTTATCAATCGACTCGATAGAGAAACTTCCGGTATAATGCTTATAGCCAAGAATAAAGAGAGCGCATCATTTTATTTTAATAAAATGAGAGAACGGGATATTGAAAAAGAGTATCTGCTTTTAGTGCATGGTTGCCTTAAAGATATTATCGATGCCAGAGGGTGGCTTATAAAAGATAGTGCAAGCAGCATCAGGAAAAAGAGAAAATTCCTTCCCGATGATAATGCTGATTCTGAGGAGGGTAACTCTTATCGTGAATTTTCACATTCATCCTTTAGGGCAATAAAGTCTGACAAAAAATACACTCTGCTTCAATGTAAAATTTTTACTGGTAGAACACATCAGATAAGGGCCAGCATCTCTTCTCTGGGGTATCCTGTCGTGGGTGATAAAATTTACGGTTTGGATGAAAGTTATTTCTTAAAATTTATTGGTGATACTTTATCTGAGACAGATAGGATCAATTTAGTATTGGGGAATCAGGCTTTACACAGTTATAAAACCACAGTGCCCATGCTGAATGGAAAGAGACAAGTTTTCACTATTTCCCCACCGGATAACTGGCCGATTAAATAATGAAACTTTGCCTCCTCATAGTTTGTATACCAATAATTCCTATTCGTCTTCCAATAATCTTTTTTCACCTTCAAGAGCCCTTAGTGGAGCGATATCCTGGCTGACTTCTATCACTCCTCGATATATTTTTTCTTCAAAAAGGGGGAAATAGCGAATGTGTATAAACTTTTCTCCCATTTGTATCCAGAATTCAGCCTCACTTCGTTTCCCGGTTTTGAAATCTTCAACGATCTTTTGAACAATATGAACACTTTTGGGTGGGTGACAGTTTTGAACATCTCTCCCAATTATTCCCGGTGATCGTGGGAATATCCTTTCCTTTCCCTGACTGTAATATCTGACCCTGTCATTTTCATCGACATAGGTAATATCCAGAGGAAGGTTTTTCAACATCAGGTCTATTTGTTTAGGGAGGAGTTTACCGACGGAGAGATCAATTTCCCCACTTTCAGGACTCTGGATGGTTGCTGGGATTATTTCCGGATCCCAGATGTTGCCCGGTTTTATCCATGAATAACCAATCTCATTTTCCCCGCGACGTATCTCTTTCCAGGTTGACTCAGGAAGCTTTCTCATGGCTGTGGGGAAAAGAATCTTTTCCTCCATAAAAATCATCCTTTTCATGGAGGTTATAAGAACACCACTCTTTTTCCGACTCTCCGGCAAATCACCCGCTTCAAGACTTTGAGAAATCTCTTTCATCAACTGTCGGATCTCATCGTGCTTACCCCACATCACTTTTGAAGGTCCGGAAAAGCCGACACCCTCGAGGTAGGGAAACAATTGATTCTCTTTCCGGACATAATGGTTCTCCACCAGACTGATCTGATGAATAACATATCCCAAAGGTTCTGACCTTTTTATTGATTTTTTAAGTTGCTTGAGCAGTTTTTTTAAAGCGATATTTTCCTTTCTGTAGGTATCAACAGGGTGCCCCGCAAGAATCTTTCCCATTTTATCTCTTCGGGAGCTCTTTTTCAGGGAGTCTTCAAAGGCTGCAACATGAATTTCACAGAGTTTCTGTACGTCTTCCACAGGTACGCCTTCAGCTATGAGAGCCTGCTCCGCTTGGGCGATTTCTTCGGGACTGAGATCCTTCAACAAAGTGGCGAAACGTTTTTTCATTGCAGGAATATCCTGGTCACTTTTTAAATTTCCTATGATTTCACTCAGCTCTCTTTTTCTCTCTTCTGTATTTCTGATATTTTCCGACATAACATCTCCTGTCTTATTGAATTACCCGCTCTTCTTATATCCTTGTATAGGATGATGGAAATAACCAGTCAGAGCTTACCAAAAAGCACTGTATTTTCAAGATGAATATGATTAAAGGTGTCTTTCGCAAGATCATCGAGAAGATAATAAGTTCTCCTATAGGATCCGCAGGCATTTTCAGGGGCTGTATATTCACTTGTTAATTTTGCCAGCTCCTTGAATACATCTCCTGCAGTGTCATGTTCACTTTCTGTCTCTTCTATAAACTTCATAATCTGTGATTTCAGAGTTTCGCTTCCATTCTTCTCGAATTCTAAGATCATGGGAAAGAGATTTTCCTCTTCTTTAACCAGGTGCGCTTCCAACTCAGTTTTGAGATTTCCAAACAGGTGATGAACCTGGAGTAATGTCTTTCCATCAGTTTTATAATGTACTTTCAGGATCTTAAACATCAGATTATTCAATTCCGACAGAGTTTCTTTCATAAATACATGATGCGTATTTAATAAATGGGTGATTATTTCACTCATTGAAGCATCACTCCAGTTTCTCGTTACCTTCTCTGTTTCTACGGCTTTTTCTATGGCCTTCTCAAGGTCATTTACAACGGCCTGCTCATCCAGTTTGAGTACTTTAACCGCTTCGCTCAGAGTGTCTTTTCCCCCACAGCAATAATCCAGTTTATACTTATTCAGTTCAGGGACAGTCACAGGGTATGATGTCACGATGTCGCCTAACGTTTTATTTGGATCTATAATATTTGTCATTTTTTACTCCCTTTTATTCTGCCATTACCTGATCAATTGTGTGGTAAACGGCTCTTTTTAGTATTTTTTTGTTTTCTTCATTCAGTGCGAATCTGATTCTTATAGGGAAATAGACATCTGTCATTCCTGTAGTTTTCACAATGTCACTGGTATTGAGAGTATTAAATCCCGAGGCATTCAAATAATCCTGAATAATTTCTATCGGTTCGCCGCTCCAACCGTAAGATCCGAAAGCGGCGGCGCATTTACCCTCCAGGTCTAAATCCTCCAGTTTTTTCAGCACCGGTTCCATATTTCCAATCATGTCAGCATAGCGGGTTGAAGTCCCGAAAAATACAATGTCAGCTGCTTGAATTTCGTTTAAGACGTCTTCGAGCTTTGTCTTATTCACATCAAGCATATTCATCTCAATATTATTGTCATCGTAGATTTTTTTAATCTCGTTAGCTATTGTTTTTGTATTGCCGGTCATGGATGAAAAGAGTACCAATGCCTTTCTGGAAGTACTGATATTTCTACTCATATCATCATAAATCTGAATGAAATCCCGGACATTTTCCCGCAGTATATATCCGTGTGAAGGAGCGATAATTTCAATATCCAGGTCTTTTATTTTTTCTATCATCTCTTTTACATACATTCTGTGAGGGTGCATGATCAGCTTGTAATATGTTTTATAATCTTCGAGGATATCTTTGCTCTCTTTATCATTGAAATAGTTTTCGTTGGCCACATGAGTGGAAAAAATATCACAGGAAAAAAGTGTTTTATCCTCAATGCAGTAGGTAACCATCGTTTCTTCTGTATGCAGGTAGGGGGTTTCGATAAATGAAAGAGTTTTACCACCGATATCCAGAGTATCTCCGGTTTTGACGATTTTAAATTCTCTGTCATGGAGCTTATACATCTCTTTCAATTCAAAAACAGCTGGTTCAGTACAAACGATCACCGCATTTTTTGCCTTCGCCGCCAGCGTTCTCAATCCACCGGAATGGTCAGGTTCTGTATGGTTGATAACGATATACTGAATCTCGGAAAGATCAACTTCTTTTTCCAGGTTGTCTCTGAACTCTTTACCGAAAGAAATATCAACCGTATCGATAATTGTGAGTTTTTCCGATTTTATTAAGTAGCTGTTATATGTGGTTCCTTTGGTTAGAACAAGTCTGTGAAAGGGAACGTCTCTGTTATCTACTTTACCAACCCATAATGTCTTGTCATTTACTTTTATACTCATCTTATCCTCCAGATAGTATCTTCTCTTTGATTTCTAAGTGAAGATAAGGCGGAATTGAGAATAAAAATGTGATTTGGAACACATTTTGTATTTTTTTATATAAAATTTGTCAATGCTTCTTTATCTTTGATGATAATGATCTTATTCCCTTCGGTCCGGATGATTCCCGATTGTTCAAAGCTACTCAGTTTGCGACTCATAGTTTCTCTTGTTACTCCCGCATAATTAGCCATTTCCTCTCTATTTATAGGGATTTCCACATGGATCTGGTTTTTATCAACCTTGCCATAGCGCTCAGATAATCGAAGTAGTACATAGGCTACTTTGGAATTTGTGTCATTTGTTGAGAGGTTCTGAACGAGGTTTTCAGTCTGTATCAGTCTTCTGGATATCTCACCAAGAATCTTCTGGTTTATATCGGGATGATCTTTTAATAGGCCATCCATATCGGTTTTTGACAGGGTACAAATTTTTACATCGGAAATGGCTATAGCTGAAAAATTATATGGTTCATCATCACTGAATAGATAATATTCTCCAAAAAAGGATCCATTGGACTGGATTCTTAAAATCTGCTCTTTTCCCTCTTTATTGAACTTTGACAGTTTCACTTTCCCTTCATTGACGATAAAAAGCTTTGATGTTATATCGCCTTCATGACATAAATAGTCTCCTTTGAAATAGGATTTATGGCCGGTCATTTGGACAATTTTTTTAATATCCTCATCATTCAAGGATGAAAAGATAGAGACTTGTTTTGCGCAGATGTTGTGGTTGCAATTACTGCATACTTGTAGATCCATTTTATTCCTCTCTGACTCTCTTCAATATAAATCCCCGAATTTTTTTAGTCAAATTCATTAGAATTCTATCATTTTTTTCAATCTTCACATTTTGTTTACATTTGGTTTATTCCTTTTTTATTTTCTTTTGTAATAATATCAAAATAATATACACACAAGATTGGAGATAATTGTGGCAAAACAACTTAAGTGGTACCAGATATTGAGAATAATAATCCCCCTGGTATATGCAGGACTGATGATTCTGGGGATTATGAGCAAGAGCATAACGATTATGATGGTCCTGATGGGATCTGCATTATTAGGGGGAGCTTTTTACTGTGGTTGGTTCTGCCCATTCGGTGCCGTGCAGGAATGGCTGGCAAAAACAGCGAGATTTCTGAATATTCCCCGTTTGCGCGTACCGGAGAAAATCGAAAAATGGTTGCGATTCACCAGGTATATTCTTTTGGGGCTTTCCATAGGTGGATTTGCATTTGTTTTGTTTCTGTTGAGCCCCTACGGTTCATTTTTCGGCTTAATGATGAGCAATGTGGTGTATATTTCGACCATCGCATGGATACTGCTTGGGGTCTTTTTTATATTATCCCTCTTTATTGATCGCCCGTTTTGCCGGTATTTCTGTTCAGAAGGGGCCAGGTACGGAATTGTCAGTCTGGCGCGCATATTTACGATTCGCAGAGATGAAGAGAGATGTGTTTCCTGTAAAATATGTGATAACAGCTGCCCTGTTCAGGTCTCAGTTTCAAATAAAAGAAATGTGAGAAACAGTCAGTGTATAAATTGTTTCGAATGCATTGCCGTCTGTCCTGTTGAGAACACACTCTCCTATGGCTGGGCGTTCAGTAAGAAAAAAAATAATAAAATTGAGGACGTGAACAATGTTTAAATTTAAATTTCCAATTCTAATTCTCCTTGTGTTGATGCCATTACCTTTGTTTGCTTTTGGTTTCGGACGTCATGGTAAAAGTAATTATACAGAGCCCGTAGGCATGGACCTGTCGAATTTGACCATAGAAGATGGTGTTTATACCGGTACAGCTGATGGATTCAGAGCGGGGCTGATTGTCGAGGTCACTGTCGAAGGAGGCATAATAAGTCATATTGATGTTGTTGATCACAATGAAGTGGGTCGGCAATACTGGCAGACTCCTATAAATATCATACCCGGTGTCATTGTCGAGAAAGAACAGTCTGTAGTAGATGTCGTTTCAGGCGCAACTGCGACCAGCAAGGCCATAATGTCTGCTGTTGAAGATGCACTAAATAAAATATGACCATGGTTCGTAACCCCCTTTAGTTCAATTGTCAGGATTCGTCTAAGGGGAGCTATTTCTGCAATTTCTTTATAAGGGTAACCTGGTTGCCTTTTTCATTGTAAACAATGCTGTCGAATAATTGCATTGCCATGGAAATTCCCCGACCATGGGCAAGGGTTACATTCACCTGTTGAAGTGTGGAATCCAGAAAAGTTTTATGGTCAAACCCCGGACCATCATCAGTTATGCGATATATGACTTTATTCGGGGTGATGGCCGCTTCAATTGTTACTTTTTTATCACAATATCGTGGCTCTTTCTGGCGATCCAATAATAATTCTATATAACGGCTTTCGGCCTGAGCCTTTGTCTTTTCATCAAAACTGATGTGCAAATTCCCATGTTCAATGGCATTGATTATAATTTCACGAAGACCTATAAAGAGGATTTCAGCTTCCCCTCTGTCCATATACTTAGAAAGATTTCTCGTAATCCTTCTGCTGACTTCATCTGTGAGAGGGAATGAATTGCTGATCTGATAGTGGATCTTTTCTCCTACGAAATGATCCAGCAGAACATCTTCCTGAATCAATACACCCCGGAATAAAACCTGATAGCTTCCCAAACGGGTCTGTATTAATTCTAACCGAACGCGGACCGCCTTCAACTCTCCCATTTTTCCTGTAAAACGCAGACTCAATTCAGAAGGTTTTTTTGTCTTTATAAGCTCATCCAATTTAATCTTAAGGAGGTCCTGGGAATGGTCACCATCTTTTTCATCCTTGGATAAGGAATTGAATACATTATAAGATTCTACAGCTTTTCGATCTATTCCCAGGAGTTTCAGCCCGGCATTATTGCCATCTAATATTGAAAAGGTTTTATCCAATAACAAGACAGCGTCACTGTTCCCCTCAAATAAGCTCCGGTATTTTTTTTCAGAAATTTTTGATTTTTCCGATGCCCGAACAACTTCCTCAACCTTTTTTTCCAGGGAGTGGTTCAAATCATCCATCTGCTTATTTAAAAAAGCAAATCGATTGGCGAGAATAAAAGCGCTTCCCAATGTAAAAATGAGAAAACCATAATTGGTGAGGACAAGATCTTTTTGAAATATCATCGAATCGAGAATATCGAATATACCGGTTCCAACCATAATAAATCCACCAATAAAAAGATTTCCAATTGCCGTCTTCTGCAAGGTTGTAAAGAATACTCTTATTCTGCTTTTTCCATGTTCAAGATCTTTTTCCCTTTTCCATTTTCGATGGACTATAGAGAAGAACTTCCAACATATGAGATAAAAGAATATGTAGAGGATCATAGATAACCCTGAAATCTGCCAGATTCGCAATAGATCAAGATTAAAGTTACTCGGAGTAAATGTTACGGCCAGGGCCATGAATATGCTGAATATTGAATATATTTTGGTGATTTTATTAATTTTATTCTCTGTAATCAGCTCGAGAAAGCAGCATACAAAAGGTAGGATTCCAAATAAGCATATCAGTTCTATTTTAAAAACAATCTCTGTGTTGGCTATCAGGTTGTACACTATATGAGTTCGCATAAACAGATAGAGGAAGAGATCTGCAGAAAACAGTCCGTAAAATAGATTGTATCTGAAGTTTCGCCCTGAAAAGTACAAAAAGATATGATAAATGCCCATGAAGAGGTATATGGCTAAAAGTGCAAATGTCAGCAGGGATGAATTGGCTTTGCTGATATTTTCATAACTGTCAAAATAATAGGGTTGAGCCTGATGAAACCCATTGGATTCATAAGTAGGATCACACAAAATGTGTATAACCAATAGATTCTGACCATCCTTGAATAGGGAAGGCTTTATGGGAAAAAAGACATCCCGCCTCGAATGATGTATTTTTATCTGACCATTCTCATCGAGATCAATTGAAGAGCGGATCAGCTCACCGTTTAAAAAAATCTCCCAATTGTCTCCCAGAGAGGCCAGATGTAGACCGGGAACCTCATTCGTTATGGGAGCCTCCAGGGAAAAGGGAATAGAATAAGTGAATTCCATCATATCATTTCGTGTTAATGATAAAAATTGCGGTTTTGGAATTTCTGGAAGAATGATATCTATAGGTCTGACCAGACGCCCTTTTCTTTCTGCCGGAGGAAAACTTTTCCAGTTTTGATCATTGGCATCTGGTGGGAAAACTGTGTCTGTGGAATCAAATCCCACTTTAACAAACAGCTCAGAGGCATTCAAATCTTTAAACCAGGGAGATTCAGCAGCAAACAGAAATGTAGGGATTAGAAAAAAGCAGAGTGCGACAATTAGATATAATTTCCTCATTAAAACCCACCGGATGACATAGTTTAATAATCATAAGGTGTGGTTTTGTAAAAATGCAAGTTATATATTTTGCCAATTGTATAAAGACACTCTTTCGAGTGTCTTTATTGATCACAGAAGGACCTCTCGCTTCCTATTTAAGCATGAATATCTTCGGGGATTTTACTTATTGTCTGACCTTTTGCTGCATAGTCCTTAATTTTTTTCGTAGCGGATTTCGGTGGATTAAGAATTGATGATCCTCCGACGCATCCGCCCTGACAGGCCATAACTTCAATAAGATTCCCTTGATTGCATCCGCCTTTTTTAGCAAAGGACTTAAGCAGGGCAATCATCTTTTTATCCATTCCGTCTATACAGAAGGAATCTACCTCGGTTCCTTTCAGAGCGGCCGAGCTCACGGCACGGCTGACCCCCCCTGTGATGGCAAATTCACGAGCCTCGCTTGAGCTGTCCACAGTAAACTTATAATCTTCACATTCACTTAATTCAATATGTCTGGCGACAAAAAGGGAGCCCATCTCTTCAATGCTCATGACATAATCTACGTAATCGTCGTAGAGTCCTTCTTTCCGTTTAGCCACACAGGGGCCTATGAATACGGTAATGCATTCCGGAAATCGCTCTTTGGCAATTTCTGCTGTATAGTGCATAGGAGTCGGGGTTTCGGAGACATATTCCTCCAATTCAGGAACAAGTCTGGTAACCAATTCTCTATATGCCGCACAACATGAAGTTGTCATAAAAGGTTCTCCCTTCCCCATGCGTTCCACATACTCGGCTGCTTCATGAGCTGTCGTCAGATCAGCCCCTTCCGCAGCTTCGATAACGTGGGAAAATCCAGCCTGGATGAGGGCTGTTGCCAGTTTGGATATGGATTCGGGAAACTGCCCCTCCAAAGCCGGTGCGACCATGGCCACAACTGGAATATCACTTTTAATGGCTTTTAGAATATCAACGAGCTGGCTTCTCTCGTGGATGGCTCCAAAGGGACATCCAGAAACGCAGGCTCCGCAGCTTATGCAGCGCTCAAAGTCTATTTCCACAACCCCAAGTCCGTTCTTGCTGATTGCCTGCACAGGGCAGACCTCTTCGCAGGGGACACGAAGCCTGGCAATGGCGCTGTAGGAACAGGCGCTTATGCATTTGCCGCAGTTCTTACAGAGATCAGCACTGATAACAGCTCTGCCGTTTTTAATCTTGATAGCTCCGAATTTACAGGATATCATACAGGATTGGGCAACACATCCCTGGCACATATCGGTTACATGGATTCGGACTGGAACACAACCCTTACAAGCCGTATCAATAGCTGTGAGAACCTCACTTGACAGTTCTGTTCGCTTCAGGGCTTCCTCTGCATACTCGGTCAGGAGCTTTGCCTGATCATCATCGGCCACGGAAAACCCCAGTCCCGCTATGACCCTTTCACGGATTGCCGCCCGTTCTTTGTGAATACAGCATCGGTATTGGGGATCGCTGTGTTTGGGTCTCATTTTAAAGGGGATCTGATGAGCCGAATTAGGAAAATTATCTGATTCAAAGGCCTGAATAAGCTTTACTAATACCTCTTTGTTCAGGTTGCTTGTTAATTTAATATTACTCATCAATTTCTCTCTTGATTTTATCAATTACCTTCTCAATGGTCGCAGCGTCTACTATCTGACCGTTCACTCTGACATAGGGAGCCTGGTTGTATTTTTCGTCTTTACATAAACCCATGCAGTTCTGCGGGATAATATTAACAATATCCTTCAAGTCTTTTCCAATACGATTTTCGAGTTCCTGAAGATGGGATCCTCCCATAACAAAACAAGTTGTTCCAAAGCATATTTCCACGTCAACTTTCTTCATTTTTACCACTCTTATACAAATTTAATTTCTATTTTTTTCAGATATTTATCTTCCAGTATTTTAGCTATTCGTTTGATAATATTCTTTCTGATTTCCAGTTCTATAGGCCATTCCGGGTCATAGTAGGCCATATTCATCTTGGCTCCCACCATGAAGCTGATACAGTCATTCTCCAGAAACAGGGCGGCCAGTTTTATACCGGCATCATCAGTTTCTTTGGCTGGCGGGTTTTCTAAATATTCCAGAACACGTGTCAGGGTTAGGATCCCTTCTGTTACAAGATCTACTCCTTCCATGATTGAAATACCCGGAAGTTTCCCTGTTGCCATTTCTGTTGTTACTTTTTTACCGAGCTCTCTGGATACTATATTGGCGGTTGTCCCTCCGCAAATCGCTTTTTGCCCTTTAAAGTGAACAAAATATTGACAATGCTCATTGTCCCGATCCATATGAAAGGGGGGGCCGGTAAAGATAAGAAGAGTTCTAGGTTTGCGTATATGCAACACAGCTGTTGAGGTATCATCCTTAATAATTTTTTTTACACACTTATGAGCAGCCGCCATGGTTATCTTCTGGGCCAGCTCCAGGCTGGAGAGTTCCGGATTCTTTGTGAGAGTTCTTTTTACAAATTCTATCAGTCCTG
>JADGDJ010000056.1:11977-21009 GCA_016744925.1 Spirochaetaceae bacterium | reverse complement strand
CCATAATAAGATCGCGTTTTACAAATTGGGTTCAAGAGTACTTTTTAAAATTGAAGATCTTGATAATTATTTAAATGATCAATATGTCCCGGTTCCGGGATTCATGAAAGCGAGTTAAGGAGAATAGTATGAAAAAAGATTTCATTTTAAATGATACAGACAATTTGATTATTCCATTCATTTGGGAAAGGGATGAGACAAAGATTGTTAATCCAGATGAGTTTGAAGGATTTAAATATTGGGTTGAGAATAATGTAGTCTCAGAGGATTACTTAGATAACTTTCTGGATGTTTGGCGTGAATCCATCGAATAACACTTTAAATAATAAAATGTATAAACAGAAACCCATGAAAATTATTTCATGGGTTTTTTTTGGATTTAATAATTGAGTACTTTCTATTATTAGATTTGATTATGAATAAACTGATCTTATCAGAAAGAATTACAATTGATGTAGCCAAAAATGTAGCCAGAAAAAATCAAAATCAATGATAATGAATCAAAACCTATAGTAAATACAATCAATTATCTTCTTACTACATAACAAATTATCAAAATGAATCAAAATTGTTACAAAGTCTAAAATCAGGTTCGATTCCCGCCACCTCCAAATTTTGAGGCTTCCGTAACTTGTTGTTTTACAATGATTTACGGAAGTCTTTTTTTTGTTAAATTCCCGATCAGGACCAGATCAGGACCAAATCACTTAAAATTCTTTAATTTTCACAAATTTCTTAATTGTACGTCGTCAAATGGTTTCGGACTTCTCTAGTCGTTTTCTACGCTACAATTCTACTAAATCATATCGACACTATCATTCAACTTTATATACTTGTTCTTCAGCGTCTAATTTTATTTGAACCAGTTCACCTGAAGTTGACAGATCTCTTAAGGTTTTATCGATAATTGGAACTAAGTCTGCGTGGTCCTTGTGAAGGTAATGAAACATATCCGTCACTTGAAGTGGGATATCGTGAGTAATAATTCCATCAATTTTGCTTTTCTCAAGAAAGGCTTTTCCATAAATATTGCTCATAACAGCAAAGTCGGTTCTTCCCATCTGTAGCAGTTGAAACATAGTCATAGCATTATCGACCTCGTTAACATGTAGAAAGCTTGATGTCAGATCCTTTGAGTTTTTAATTCCTCTCAAAATTGTAAACCTATATTGAGGGAAGTCCTTTTTAGTAGCATACCTTGCTGGATTATCGGAAATTGTGAATAGAGATATTTCGATACTGTAAATTGGAAATGGTACCTTTATCAATTCTGGATGAGATTCACCATATGATTCTATGCGATGTGTTTCTCCATCAACTCTGCCAGATGTCGACTCGAATGTTGCTCTCGCTGGAGGCATTGAACGAATTTCTAATTCATATCCAGCTTTGTCGTAGACCTTTTGTAGAATATAACTACAAATATCAGAGAGAGGTAGTCCCTCAACAGTTGAGATTGTTATGTTATTAGAGTAGAGAGAGTGTGAAAATATGAACAAACAAAGTAACAGCAATTTATATTTCATAACTCTATAATAATTCTTTTTGAGGTAGTTATGAATAGTCAATTTAAAGAGCCTCTAAATAAATTTGTGTAAAGCGACCAATTCTCGATATAAGAATTAGTCGCTTTATTTTGAATCAGAAAGATTTTAATGAATTGGCCTATCATCTGGCAAAAAACTAAAAAACAGATAAAGATGTATCTGCAATGATGAGAATGCTTTCAATACTATGAGCGTAGATTTCCAGAAACCAAGAAAGCCAAATGGTGATATCGCCCTCCCCTATCTGAACTTCATCCGGCTTTTCGTAATATGCCTTTTTTTCTTTATGTATCAGAGTTGATAGACTATAGAGCCTTGTTCCTGTCTTTTCTTCCTGAGCCAAAGCAAAATCAGTCAAAGTAGATGCATCAACAAGAACTTCTATCAACCATAAACCTGTTGAATATGCAATTTCATGTTTATTTTTTTCTAACTAATACAGTCTCCTTCTATAAAAGTTCATCAATCTGTCCAAAAACCTTCCTGAAAGCCTCAACATAGAGATCTATTTCCTCAGGAACAAACTGCTTGAACCAGGGCACTCCAAAGGCGTAGGACTGGACTGCTTCAGAATGAGGTAAAGAGCCTTTCCCCTGACGAACATCTCTGTCGGTAAAACTAATCATAGTTGGTTTTCCTGTCCGAAACAGATCGTGTTCCTGAAATACGGGATGAATATGTAATGCCTCGTTTTTACAAGGAGTACAGATAGATACACCTTCGGCTTGAAAGGCTCTGCATATAAGATTCAGGGTTCCTTCAGGGTATTTTGAATGATCGAAAATCCCCAGAGGGTAATACCAGCCTCCCATTGTCGACCCAACAGATATATCGGCCCGATGAGGCTTTAGACCTTCAATCGAAACCAGATTATCCCAGAAATAAGTCATGGCTTTATCGATTTCTGCAATTCGGGCATCGTATGATTTCAATTGAACTCTACCAACAGCACTGCTCATCTGATGCATTCTGTGTTTAAAACCACCTACAGGTATGCCAGAAAATTTCACCAATTCAGGATATGTTAAATAATTATCTGCCTTAAAAAATTCAGAGGAACCACCAGTACGTTCATAAAACCCATAAGATATTGCTCTTTCATATATCATCCGATCATTGGTAAACAGCATTCCAGCCTCTCCGATCGCAAAACTTTTAGCAGTCATCAAACTCATTACAGAAACATCACCAATGCTTCCACAGGGTTTACCCTTGTATAGACTGCCTTGTGCATGAGATGCGTCTTCAATTATCTTAAGCCCGTGTTTTTTTGCAATAGGCAATATACGATCCATATCACAGGGATTACCTGCATAATGAACCACCATAATTGCCTTGGTTCTTGGTCCTATTCTGTGTTCTATATCCTCAGGATCAATACAAAGTGTTCCGGGATCAATATCTGCAAAATTAACTGCCCCGCCAAGAGTCAAAACTGGAGCTGCACTTGCCCAATAAGTCATACTAGGACAAATAACTTCATCCCCTGCACCGACTCCGCAGGCCCATAGGGCACTTAGTAAACCTGAGGTTCCATTACAAAAGCCTAATGCATATTGAACTCCCAGCCATTGGGCCATATCATTTTCGAATAATTTCGTAATCTCTGTACCACTCATGGTCCTATTATGTAAGACAGAAAGAACTGCTTCCTCATCTTCTTCAGTAATTATCGGCCAGTTAAAAAGTTCAGAATTCTCTGCTTGTATTGCAGGGTGCCCCCCAAACAAAGCTAGTTTTTCCATTTTTTACCTCTTTATTTCAGGTTAAATTTTATACAATATCAGTATGGACGATTAAAACCGCCCCAATTTTCCCACTTCCAGGATTCATCAATAAGTGGTGAAATGGCTTTCTTTCTATCCATTCCCGCCGGCTTGTTTGTTAATATTCTAATCACATCTTCAGAAGCCGAATGGAAGGAACGTACCTTCTCGATCATTAAAGGATTACACATTATAGGTTCAAAAATAGTAAAAATATTACGAACTCCCGCTGCGGCTGAATGATAAACGAACTGTCTGATATCTTCTATTGTCATATCTTCATAATGGAAGCTGCCTAACCGCCAACAAAAAGGAATATTTTTTATATTTTTGTTGAGGATATCCGGATTTAATTTAGACGAAATACCGGAGTCAAAATCATTCACTTCCAGAACTCCAAGATAAGAAAGATGCTCTTTCACCATCCCCTCACAATGTACTTTACGGCTTTTAAATGAACTACTGAAACACTCAGACCAGGATGGAACAACAAACTCGCTCCAAAATTCCGGAGAAATCATTGCTGCAAGATCATCACAGAGCCTTCCATGATCAGGAAAAGGATCTGCTGGTGAAATACCATCTATTTTACAATACATATTCACATATGAAGAAATACTTCGGGACATATTAATAAGAACTCTTCTTAACTTTTCAGGATCATCATAAAACTGAGTAAAAAAACTTGTACCCATAAGTGCCCACACAGAGGTTAAAGGCCCTTCCCACTGCCACCCCCAGGAGACTCTTTCTGAAAACGTGTTTCTCATTGACTCCAGATAAGCGAATTGATTCCTTGTCAGTTCAGTTCGATTTTTCAGCTCTTCATTGAAATCCACGTTCTTAATATGCTCATCTATTTCATCAAGAGACAAGGAGAGGTGCCCGGGAGCAACCTGACCTTCTTCGGGAAAACACAGAGGTAAACCGAGTTCATGAAGATGACCATATTTAATAACGGGAGTCGTATAGGGAACAGAAACCGGCAATCCCGAAGTCATTTCCCTGAAAATGGGTAATCCGAGGAGGAATGCATCAATGCCCGCTTCCGGATTAAGATAAACCTCTTGAGGTGGAATATCGGCAGTAAAACAAAGAGAATCTACTGTTCCAATAATATCATATGAGAAATCATTTATTAAACTCATGATATTCCTCTAGTAATAGTTTAACGGCCTTATAGATATCCTCTTCAACACTGGATGAGAGAGGACCGGGAAATCCATACAGTCTATAAGCTCTTTCGACTTCATACCCGCCTTCGCTATAGGCTTGTTTCGTGGGGATATACCCAATCGTTCCGCTGCTATAACCACATAAAAGAACTGTGTAACCATTAAATATTTTTTTAATATTCAATCCAATTTGACTGAAAGCCTCGCCGGGGATGGTAATAATAATAATGTTTTCACAAAGAACACAAATTGAAAATTCCGCTTTAATAACAGAAGAAACACTCCCTCTTCTGAGTTTCTCAATTTGTGCTTCAACCCAATTAATCTCCGATTTCAATAAAATACCTATATCATCATGTGCAGCTGAAAAGGAGTCCTTATCAGGAATTTCTCCTGTTTGAAATTCCTGTTGATTTTGCAGATTTCTTTTTATCTCTATCAGGGCATCTATCCCGGGGACATCCATTTGAAGATCAAAATAGCGTGATTTTGTATATAAATTTCCGCAGGTGGTCACACCTTTCAAATATTTTTCCAGGGATTTTGTAATCTGGAATGAAATTTCATCAGCTATAAGTTGACCCATGCGTTCTATATCTTCTTCATTGCCGTCAATAAAGTCAGTTCCATCGGCATTTGTTATGGCAGGTCTAACATCACCGCAGGCTCCCTGAAAAACAATTACTTCCAAATTCTTATAGAGACTCTGAAGCGAGGTTACTATTCTACCGGGATAATCCCCTGAATATTCTGATATTGTTACACCCAGTGTTGTCGGGTGTACTGATACATTCACCATTATCCCATAAATATCTCCGGAACCGGAAATGAAGCATATAGTAGTAAGGGATTTATCCTGTGCACCTTCTGGATTAGGCCTCATGACTACAGTTTTAGTCACGGGCTCAAGACTCCTCCTGTTAACACCAATCTCCGGGAGTAACCCCACGCTACTAATCGCACTTACAGGTATTAGATTTTCAAAACCTTTTGCAACAGCCTTATAAACAGAATGTTTGAGCGCCGGTAAAAAATTCATATTTTTCGTCGAGGGCCCCAAGTTCAGCACGCAAGGGCCGGTATGTGTATGGGTTGTAGAAAGGATTATATTACTTCTCGTAACACCGAAGGTAGCTTCAATTTCTGAATATAATTCGTCTGTCCACTCTAAATCAAGTTCAAGAATATCACAGGATACAAACACAGTTCTGTTATAGGCAGTTTCCAGACAACAGGATCTGACAAAAAGAGGATCCATAACAGCCTCTGCCGGTTTTTTTCGTGCAACATGCCCTTGAAGTGATTTCCCCATTTCTAAAGAAAGTTTTGACGATCCCATTCCGCACAACAAGCCCGAGTAATCGGAAAGGATCTCGTAAGCATCGAATAGAGGAATGCCTGTATGATATCCTGGATCTATATCCGGTGTTGCCGGAATAATCGAAATAATATTCCCGTCCAAATCAACATTCTGAATAGGGATTCCAGATTTTGATGGTTTAATATAGACGTCATCGATACATTTCATGAATCCTAAGATATATGTCTGAAAAAGTTTTTTCTCTTCAATACTATCCGAGACAAGCAACATTTCACTACAGGTTCTTACAGCTTCAAAACTTGACCACCAAGGTGAAAATGATTTTACTGGTTTTCCATTCTTTACCTGAACCTTAGAAATAATTGTTCCTATTTTAGATCTCCCTAGATGGAGGTGAACTCGTCCAATATTTTTAAGTTCTTTTTTCCAGGTTTTACAAAGATTAAGTTCCTCTGATGTACAAAGATCCTGGGGCAATCCTCTTAGAAATTCCAGAGCCATCCCTACTATTTCCAATGCGTGACCTGGATTATTTTGTAGAACCCCATTCTCGAGATAGGGTGAGCCGTCTTCATTGACGAAGTCTAAAACCATTCGTCCATGAGGTTCTATAGAGATCGTATGGACTGCCATAATTCTCTTGATAGCTGCAATCCCCCGCAACAAATCTTGTTTTTCCCCTGAAGCCAGAAATAAAATAGAGGCCGCACCAATCGCAAGCATGGGACCTTCCAGGCCAATTTTTATTATATCAGCCTCACTATTTATTTCACCATCATAATGAATCTGATCATTTATCAATTCACCTGCATTTGCTGAATCAACAATATAGCGTAATATCCCAACCGATCTTCTCAAGTCTTGTTGGAATCCTCGCTTATATGCATAGGACACGACACCTCTGGCTACAAATAAGTCGCTTATCCCTGGAAAACCTGAATCATTTTTTAGATTTCCCAGAGCAGGATAACCGGCCTTATCGACAAATACAAAAGGTAAGGATGAGCCATGACTTTCATCATTCATATAATCGGGAAGAAGCGGTTGCAGATTCCTATATAACTGATCGCCGGTTTCATAGAGCTTTTTAACATCCAGCAGGTTATAACCCTTTAACCCATCAATCCAATTTAAATAGCCAACTATAGTCTCTAATCCGCGCCCCTGTATCCAGCTATAGATATGCTCTTTCCGATACCAATAATTTAATTGATACCGATCTTCACCATTTTCAGGATTTATCTTCATATCAATCCAACCATTCGCAGTCTTATCAGTGCCTATCCTATCCAGAACAGTTTGCATAACCGGAACAACAAATCTTCGAATTTTCTTTAGAACCTCAGAAAACATGTGTAAATCAGCAGGATTATTTTTTGAAAACGTCATTTCACCACCACTATGCCTTCATGCCTGTTAAAGTCATACTACTCATGATATGTCTACGCATAAATAGAAACACGAGCAGAACTGGCAAAATAGAAATAATGGAACCGGCATTTATAGGGCCAAGATCAACCGTAAAGCGATATTGGAACATCCCTAATCCTAATTCCATCGTCCAGAGTTTCCTGCTGCTTGTAATGATCAAAGGCCAAATAAAAGCAGCCCATGTCTGCATGAAAGAAAAAATAGCCAACGCACCTGCCGCCCCGGACATAAGAGGCAAAATAATCCGCCAGAATAGACCGAATTCAGATATACCATCAATTCTTGCAGCATCCATTAATTCATCAGGAATAGTAGAAATCACATTTTGCCTCATAAAAAAAATTCCATAACTCATGACAAGATAAGGAGAGACTAATCCTATAAATCTATTTACCCAATGAAAGTCGACCATCCGCAGATAAAGGGGAATCATGTAAGTTTCAAAAGGAACCATAGCAGTTGAGAGAATTAGTATAAAAAGAAAATTCTTAAGAGGAAAATTGAATTTCGCAAAAATATATCCTGCCAGAGTTGAGGTAAGAAGAATGCTTATAGTAGAAATGGTGGCCATAGCTGCACTATTCAAAAAAAAACGTACAAAAGGAGCTGTGGTAAATACCGTCACATAATTAATAAGTGATGGTCTTTTCGGGAATAACTCAGGTGGCCAGCTCAATACATCCTCCGGTAACTTCAGAGATGTAGAGAGCATCCATATAAAAGGTAAGATCATAATTAAGGCACCAAAAGTTAGTAAAGAATATGCGCAAATGCTACTGACTGACAGTTTTTTTACCTTCATATAGATACGCTCCTCTGTTTAGGTTCCTTACTGGCGATCCCAAACTGTACAAAGGTGAAAAATAAAATAATAAGGAAAAGCATGACAGCTTCAGATGCCGCATATCCAGTCTTAAAGTATCGAAAACCATTCTCATAAATATCAAAGACCAGCGTCCGAACAGCATTACCGGGAGCCCCCTGGGGTCCTGAAGTCATAATAAACACTTGGGTAAAAACGTTATAGGAATTAATAGTCGAGATTACAACGACAAACAGCATAATAGGCCTTAATAGAGGTAATGTGATATTTTTAAAAATTTGGAATTTACTGGCTCCGTCTATTCTCGCAGCTTCTATATATGACAATGGGATATCGCGTATTCCAACAAGAAATATAATCATATTATACCCTATCAGTTTCCAGACACTCATTATGATTATCGCAATCATGGCAGTGTTGGGGTATACGAGCCACGCGACAGGATCTATACCGAACCAGGAAAGAGCATAATTCAATAATCCATAGGTCGGGTCATAAATCCATTTCCATACAACAGCAACCGGAACCATGGGAGTAATCACAGGTAAAAAAAACAGGGTTTCATATATCGCACCCGATTTAGAATTGCCTGAGAGCATCAATGCCACTAAAACAGCAATCACTACTCCGAAGAAGGTCACAAAAACGGCAAAATAAGTCGTATTCCTGAATGAAATAAGAAAAAGACGATCATTAAAAAGATCTATATAGTTTTGAAAACCAGCAAAAGATTTTAAAGGGTTACCTATCCCCGAGTTAAAAAAACTATATATAAAATTTTCCACAATGGGTGCAATTCTTAAAAATGAATAAATAATGACAATGGGAAGTAGTGAAACATATACAAAAATGTACTTCTGTAATGTTGTTTTATTCATCTTCCCTGCTTTCGATATTTTCTTCACACGTTCTTCAGCCTTGGGGAATAGTAGTGGTTTCATTAATCGTCCTTTTAAACATTGAAACATG
>JADGDJ010000056.1:0-11967 GCA_016744925.1 Spirochaetaceae bacterium | reverse complement strand
AGCGAATGCTCCTCATAAAAGATTGCATGTTAAACTTGTTTAAAACATCTAAACGAGCTTAATATTACTCACTGAAAAGTCCAGCTTTCTTCAAAATGGTGTTTGTCTCTTCGGCAGCTTCAGCTAATAGAGTTCTAATTGCAGTGTCATTTCCTGCAAGAGAATCATCTAAAAATGCAGACACCAAGCGTTCGGCAAGTTTGGTTGAAAGTTCATCAAAACTGGCTATCGGGATATATCCAAACTCTTCATATCCAGCTGGAGAATCAAGAAATGCTTTGATCTGAGGATTCCGGGAAATAATATCTTCCAGATCAATATCCTGCCGGGCAGGTAGCCATCCGACATTTTCCAATAACCACTGCTGGTTTTCTTCACTCATACAATAAAGAATAAATTCCCAGGCTAAATCAGAATATTCCGAAGCACGAGTAACATACAGATTTTGTATATTGGTAATTCTACCCCAACGGGCAGCCGAAGGAACGACTGCTGTATCATAATTCAAACCAGGAGCTTTCTTGGCAATATCTCCAATGACCCAGGATTCCCTGAAAAACATTGCTGTCTGCTCAAGTTCAAATGCTTCTGCATCATGTTTAATCATGTGACTATCCCATCCATCGGTGTAAAGTGCGTCTATATAAAATTTAAGAGCATCAAATCCACCCTTATTATTATAAGCCGCATGATATTTCCCCGCTTCAGAACCTTCCTCAATAATTGTTCCACCCATGGGATAAAGTACAAACCACCACTTTTCAGCTACACCGGATCCCTGTCCGGACAATCTAAGACTATGACCACTTCTTGTGAGATTACCGGAGTCATCATATTTTGCTAATAATTTTGCATATTCATACATTTCATCAAAAGTTTTTGGAGGACCAGTTAATCCGGCTTCCGCAAACATATCTTTGTTCCAAAAAAGTACAGTTCTTCCCTGAAAGTTAGGAACTCCATACATATCCCCTAGATACGTATTGTTTGATTTTGCAAAAGTACTGTATCGCCCTGTAGCATTCACAAAGTCGTTAACATTATCAGGATTCTTCGGGATAAAACCTGCTTCAGTAAATTTCTGAATAGCATATACAGAAACATCAAGAATATCTGCTGACGTATCTGATGGAATCGTTGCAGATAACTTCTGCTCAAACTCACGAAGAGGATGAGTAACTATTTCGACTGAAACATTCGGATGAATCTTAGCAAACCCTTCAGCTGCATGTTTGTAAAATGATTCCATTTCTGGATATCCGGACCAAACTGATAACTCAACTGATTCCTCTACATCAGTACCTTCCTGGTTTCCCCCTGCAGTTAAACTAATCGAAGTTACGATAAGTAATGCAAAAGCGATGAAAAAATTCCTACGCATAATGACGCCTCCTGATTGGTAACATATAATATTGTACTATGTTATTATATTTATAGGATTTTGGTTCCGTCAAGATAATCTTTCAAAAATAAAGGATTATAGCGCTTTAAGCTCTTTTCTGAGTCTTGTTTTGAAAAGACTATAGGTACATCCGTAAATTTCACCTCGAAACCCAGATTCCAGTGTAATAATTTTCAGATCATCGTGGGTATATTGAGGGATATTTTTATAAAATACTTCTAAAAAGTAAGAATACAGTTTTTCATCTGCCAAAAATGGGCTTTCTATAATAATTGTTCTGGGAAAAAGGATATTATAAAGGATATTAAGACCATATGCTGCTACTTTTGCAGCCTGGTTAATAACATCTAATGTTATCAGATCGTTTTCAATAAAAAAATTTTGAAATTCAGTCTCATCTTCAGGAACTTGAGCCGCAGGAAAAGGAAGTTGCTCTGAAATTGACCATATAGCGCATTCAGTTTCAATACACCCGATTAATCCGCAAATACAACGTTTTTCACTATTTGGATCATAAACTATATGGCCAACCTCCATAATACATCCTATACCGGATCTGAGAACCTGACCGCTATTTGAAAAACTGGCTCCTACACCATAACCCCAGTGGTATAACAAAGTACCATCTTTCTGATATTCTGGCTCCTGCATAAGAAGGTATTCCATTTGAGCTTCCAAACTTGTGTAAACAACGACTTCCAAATCAAGCCTCTTTCCAAGCTCATCGAATGAAAATTTTCTAATATTCTGCCACCGAGTTGAAAAAAGCAACTCTTTTGTGACTTGATTAACATTACCGAGAAACGAGATACCGCATCCTAACAGAACAGATGTAGACGGATACATATTACTCAGGGTATTAACAATTCCAACAAGGATATTCATCAGATTTTCATTATCCACATCCCATGGGACTCGTACAGAATTTTCTGCTAAGACTTCTTCCTTAAGGTTAAATAAAACCCCTTTTACCTGTTTTGAAACTACATATAGAGAAATTACAACAAATCTATCATAATCTGTATACAACTCTACCTCAGGCCTTCCCTTCTTTCCGTCATTCTGCAAAGATCCTTCATACACCAATTTTTGATCTATCAATTCAGTGACAAAAGTAGTAACTGTATTAGGGCGCATATTTAGGTCTTTTATTACACTCTTCCGTGTTATTCCAGGGTTCTGACAAACATATTTAAAGATTTTTGCCTTCTCCTTGTCCTTTACCCTGGAGTGAATTTCATCGTGAATCTTATCAATAATTTCTATCATTTTCACACCTATCCAAAATATTTTTTGGAGTTCTATAAAAGCTAAAACCCTTTACATATGGTGATAACACCTATATATAAAGGAAATTTTTTATGAGTAACCAGAGTACAACGTTTCTGTAGCTACTTCAATTTATTCCGAGACATGATTTAGAAAATTAAAAACAAAAAAGAAAGCACCTAATAAATAGATATCATTACACTCTGATGGCAATAATTGTTTATTTTGCCACAATGTGTAAATGTCAATTTCATCTATTAAAAATGATCTTGCCTCTTCTTAGAACGAACTCTACCTCTAACTTCCTATTCAACAATACGATATCAGCTTCCACCAGAGATTAAAACTTTATTATTACCATTCATAATGTGCACTCCAATGATTTTTATTAAAAGGTATTAATCAAATACTTATTAACATACAACGATTATATATACGCAACTTCAAATTTTCAAGTATTTCTATTACGAAAACCACAACGCTCTTTTTTAAAAATATTTTCTTCACACACTACAGAGAAAGCTTTAAGAAAACTGATTGTCGGGAACTCTTATAGATCATTTCTATTATTTCAACAGCTTTTCTTGCCTCATACCCATCAATTAACAGGGGTTCTCCATGTTCAATAGCACAAATCATGTTTTCAATCTGTAGCTGGTGTCCATGAAAACCAATTGCGGTTGGATCGGAAGTTCCACCTCCGGATTTATTAATATTAGAATAATTTTTGATAATTTCATCATCTTCCGCTATTGATTCCTTAAAACTCCAAACTGTAATACTCTCCTCTTCCAAAACAATACTTCCTTCGGAACCTGATATCTCTATCCTCTTTAAAAAGCCCGGAAATGCTCCCGTTGATCCCTCTATTACACCAAGAGCACCATTTTCAAACCTCAAGGCTGCAACTGCAGTGTCTTCAACCTCTATTCGTTCATGAGCAATGCTCTCAATTTGTGAAGAAATTATTGATACAGGCCCCATAAACCACTGGAGAAGGTCTACAGCGTGAATAGATTGATTCATTAAAGCCCCACCTCCATCGAATTCCCACGTCCCCCTCCATCCGCTTGCATCGTAATACTCTTGAGTTCTAAACCATTTAACATAAGCACCTGCAAGCACAATTTTTCCTAATCGACCAGAATCAACAGCTTTCTTTACTATTTGTGCGGCAGAATGGAATCGTGAAGGGAAAATCCCTGAAAGTAAAACGGCATTGTCTTCCGCAGCTTTAATAATTTTATTACACCTTTCAACAGTTATTTCCAGAGGTTTTTCTATGATCAGATGCTTACCTGCCTCAGCAGCTGAAACAGCAAAATCAAGATGCAAACCCGATGGTGTGCATATATTGATAATTTCCAATCCATCATGTGCAAGAAATTCTTTTAAATTTGTATATGCGACGCATAGAAACTCAGCACCGAAGGATTTGGCACGATCTTCATCTATATCCAGACAAGCAACAAGCTCAGCGTTCTCAATTTTATTTATTGCCATGGCATGAGTCCTTGCAATGACTCCAACTCCTATTATACCGAAGTACTTTCTCATTTTCATGTCTCCTTTTTTCTGCTTAAATGCCATTTAAAACATCTTTTATGTACTATGAAATGATTTAATCATATCAAATGGTATTATATCATTAAAAATCTAATTTTTTTTCAAAACTTTACCATCCGGAAAATTGGTGATGGGATTACAATGAGTTCTACCCACAAAGTTACTTAAAATAGTAAACTCTCTTAGTGCTTGTGCCCATGAAAAAGCAATTAGAGACAATTAATTCGTAGAAATGACTGTTATATCGAATATCAAACTATTGGGAGATGGTTATATCAGGAAAAAATTTAATCTGTTGTATTTTGAATTATGGGAAGCAGGTCATTGTTGAATATTAGACGGTAAATGAACAATATTTAATAACATAAGTAAAGATTAAATAGTTTTTTTAGATTGACGGGGATTATTGCCCGTGTTTTAATCAAAAAACAAACTATAATTTTTAAAGGGAGTTTTTATGAAGAAATTGGTATTTTTTTTTGCAGCAGTAATCGGTTTGCCTCTAGGATTACTTTTTGCATCTGGTACACAGGAAGAAGCGAAAGTCAATATGGAACTTACAGTGTATTCCCCGGCCCCGAAAGAATTGATTGATCTTGTCATTCCTGCATTTGAAAAAGAAACAGGAGCAAAGGTCTATGTTATTGAAGCTGGTACCGGTCAGATCTTCAACAGAATCAAAGCTGAAGCTGCATATCCTCAAGCTGATATTGTATTAACTGGAGGAATTGATTCTGCAGGTGCATTTCGAGATTATTTGACAGAATATGTCTCTTCGGAAGATGTAAATATGATTCAGTCTGCAAAAGAAACTCCCTGGTACAATGCAATGTTTCTCAATCCTATGGGCATAATTTTTAATAAGAACCTGGTAGATGAAGGCGCAGTAAACAGTTGGATGGATCTGACTAAACCTGAATGGGAGGGTAAAGTTTTAATGCCCGATCCTCGGAAATCCGGATCTGCATTTGGTGAGCTTACAATATTCCTGCACGCTTATGGTCGGGATGGAGAAGCCTGGAGTAAGCTGATTGAACCTCTTCATAAGAACCTGTTAATTACAACAAGTTCAAGTCATACCTATAAGTTTGTTGCCTCTGGAGAATACCCTCTCGGATTAACCCATGAAAAAAATGCATTTAAATACAGTAATGCCGGAGAACCTGTAGGATTTGTATACCCTTCAGATGGAACTGCCATTCGACCTGACGGAGTGTATCTTGTGAAAGATGGTCCAAATCCTGAACTAGCTAAAAAGTTTATCGATTTTGTTTTATCGAAAGAAATAATGATGCAATTGGGAGAACTGGGTTATAGAACAAATAGAAAGGATGTTGAACCTCCCGCAGGATTTCCTGATATAGATGTAATCACCCTCTGTGATTACGATCCGATTTGGGCATCTGAAAATAGGGAAGCACTCCTTGATCAGTGGACTAAATTGGAAGAGAGTAAATAGAATTGAAGTATAGAGGATGAACCGTAAAATAAATTTTCGGTTCATCCCGCGTTGTTTCCTTATGAGAAATTTCTATGAGGAAATCATTTTACAGGAGATCAAATTGAATCAGGTACAAGTAAAAATCGAGAATATTACAAAAAAATTTGGTGCTGTTAAAGCTGTAGATGACTTGTCTATAGATATACAACCGGGAGAATTGTTCACGCTACTTGGACCTTCAGGTTGTGGAAAGACAACATTGCTTAGAACAATTGCCGGTTTTAATTATCAAAATTCAGGACAAATTTTTTTTAATGGAAAAAATATTGATAGATTACCTCCACATAAACGTGATACAGGTATGGTCTTTCAAACATATGCAATTTTCCCTTTTCTGACAGTGTCGGAAAATGTCGCTTATGGATTAAAAGCTAGGAAAATTCGAGGAAAAGAACTTAAAGAAAAAGTTTCGAGAGCTTTGGAATTGGTAAGAATGACTGAGTATAAAGATCGGCGACCAGACCAGTTGTCCGGAGGGCAGCAACAGAGAATTGCCGTCGCCAGGGCAATCGTTATTGAGCCAAAGGTTCTTCTGATGGATGAACCTCTGTCTAATCTTGATGCAAAACTAAGAGTGGAAATGAGAACTGATATACGCCATCTACAGAAAAAACTAGGCATTACAATGATTTATGTAACTCATGATCAGGAAGAAGCTTTGGATATTTCTGACAGGATAGCTGTTTTAGAGAAGGGAAAGATCGCACAGGTCGGGACACCCTGGGAGATCTATCAGAGGCCAATCTCGTCATATGTGGCAGATTTTATCGGTACGTCAAATTTTTCATTGATTAAACAAAATACAATCTCAAAATCCGGAGATAAGTTTAAAGTCATTTTCCAGAATAAATCTATTCATCTTCACTCTGACCTTCTCCCCTATAAAGATGATGTCATATTTTCTATCAGACCAGAAGCTCTGAAGATTATGTCTGATGATGAAATTTTACCGGAAAACTGGTTTTCTTTTACATCCCGTATATCAGAAACAACCTATCTTGGATCTAAATTTGTCTATGTCCTAGATACCCCTATGGGCGATTCATATCAGGTTACAGTTGTTAATCCGGATAGAGATGATATGGAAGATGTTGGAAAAATGATACGAGTTGGTTTTTCTCTCAATGATTTAACAATATTCCCCGTTGGAGGAAATTCATGATATCTCTTCCTAAAAAGAGGTTTGATATATGGTATATCCCTGTCATTATTGTTATTGCCTGTTATGGATTATTTTTACTCTATCCCGTTTATAATGTTATCAAGTCCAGTTTTTTTAATGAATCAGGATCTACAATAACGTTCAATAGCTATGTCAAATTTTTCACAGTACCTTATTATTATAGGGCATTGCTAAACACATTGTGTCTTGGTTTCTTTGGCACATTAATTATTTTACTTATAACCTTGCCACTCGCATATTTTTACACACGTACAAGAATTTTCGGTCATGTGGCAATCGGGACCATAATCTGGATTCCATATCTGACTCCAGCTTTTATTGGTGCCTACACATGGTTAATTCTATTCGGTAAATTTGGCCTGGTGACAAAATTCTTAATAAGCATAGGTTTTGAAAATCCACCAACTATTAGCGGTCTTGGTGGAATCCTTGTTATTTTTGTTCTATCTTATTATCCTTTCGGCTTTGTCTTGCTTAAAGGAGCATTTGAGACGATTGATCCATCACTGGAAGAATCAGCTGAGAATCTTGGGTCTTCGCCATTCAGAAGATTTTGGACCGTAACACTACCTGCTGCAACACCATCAATATTAAATGCAGGCTTAATGGTTTTTATTATTATTATTGATGCTTTTGGAATCCCCGCAATAGTAGGAATAGGAGTTCCGGTACTCACTACCCTTGTTTATGGCGAGTTTACTTCAGAAATTGGCGGTCCTCCCATTATGGCAGCTACAGGATCTACTATCCTGTTATCGATTTCCTTAACTATACTTATTATACAGAGAGTGTATCTAAAAAAAAGAAGTTATTTTTCCAGAGGTGTCGCCAGACCGAAAATGGTAAATCCAAAACTAGGTAAAAAGATAATATTAACTCTAATATTCTTGATAGTTCTAATTCTATCTTTACTTCCTATAATTACAATTATCATTTCAGCATTTACCAAAGCAGATGGACCGGTTCTTCGTTACGGTACATGGACATTGGAGAATTTTGAAAAAACTCTCTATAGTGTCTGGGTTCCACTAAAAACATCGGTAATGCTGGCATTTGGTTCTTCAATTCTTGATTTACTTCTAGGAGGATTGATGGGTTATGTCATAGTTCGGAAAGGGAAGTTACTCGGTACATTTATGGATGCTTTTACTTCTCTACCACTGGGAATTCCTGGTGTTCTTCTCGGAATAGGTTTGGTTATTTCGTTTTCCAGTCGACCAATATTATTAGCCGGAACAGGTTTTATAATTGTCATTGCCTATTTTGTCCGTCGGCTTCCACACCCCATTCGAACAGTCTCGTCTTTGCTTTCACAAATAAATCCTGATGTGGAGGAAGCATCGGTAAACCTGGGAGTTCCACCTATAAAAACATTTTACAAGGTAACAACTCGAATGGTTCTACCCGGTATTATCACTGGAGGATTATTAGCTTGGACTTCCAGTATTGCGGATCTGACTTGTACCATTCTGATTTTTTCTGCAAAGTGGAAAACATTGACAATAGAGACATATTCTCAGATTCGAGGTGATCAGTATGGAGCTGCATCAGTATTAGGCCTTTTTTTAATGATTACAGTAGTTACTCCTGTGTTTATTCTCAATATATTAAATGATCGAAAGAAAAGAAAAGAGATGGTAGAAGAATGAAAACAGCAATATCACTTGTGTCTTTTAGTTCTATAGAAGGAATTAAAAAATTTATAGAAGAGTGCCACAGTTTCGGTCTAGTCTCCCATCCCGTGTTTGAGCTTAGCTACATACATGATGCTTCATTTCTCGAAAAGCTGAGTTTTTTGACAGGTAAGATAATTTCAGCTCATGTTTCAACTCCGGCAAAAGAATATTTTCCGAATCTGGCAAGCTTTGATAGCTCTATTCTGGACAGCAGTTTAAGGATGATTCGGGAAAGTGCTATGACTTGTGCAAAATTCGGTGGGAATCTAATAGTTCTGCATGCCGGGTATTCGAGTGATTTAACACTGCCAGTATCGAGCAAGAAAAGATTAGAGGGATTAAAGGAATTAAAGATTCCTCCTGGTTATGAAAGCCCGTATCAAGAAGGAATCAATACTTCAGAATTTCTTGATTCTGATTTTTATAGGAGATTTTTGCTGAATGCTGTTAAAAATCTGAAGGAGGCTTCAAGACAGAGTCTGAATGAAGGGTGTGTTCTTGCCGTGGAAAATTTGAATCCCCGTCTTTCATATCTCTTTCAGACTCCGCAGGAGTTTACCATGCTTTCTGAGGCCATACCGGAGATCGGAATCTGCATTGATGTCGGGCATCTTTGGCTTTCTTCGCTGGCTCATGATTTTGATTATATTGAAGGTCTTAAAACAATTTTAAAAACCGGGAAAGTCGTGTCAGTCCATTTGCATAATAATAATTCCAGATTAAAGAGCGATGGATTCAAACTTGCCGATGAGCATCTGTCTACAGGTGACGGTAATATTCCTATGAGACAAGTTATTCAGATACTTAAAGATTATTCTAATCTGAATATCGTTATGGAACTCACTAAGGCGAATCCATGGGACTATGTACAAACAGTGAAGTTATTCGGTTCAGATAATAAATAGCTAGCAGGATATAGATGAATCTATGAAAACAGCTAAATATTGAGGATATAAAATACATCATGAAAGATATTTATATTAGTGGTAAATCAATATTCACAAACAGATCTTTAAAAATTGGAATAAGAGAAGGATATATCTCTTCAGTTATAGAGATAGATGACTGTTATAATTATATATCTCCGGGTTTTATGGACATTCAGGTTAATGGTTACAATAGGAAGGATTACTCTTCAGATCTAGACAATCATCAAATAGAACAACTTATTTATGATCTTGGAAAAAGCGGCACAACCAGGCATTTCCCTACTATAATCACCAATTCAGAATCTCAGATTCTTAAGAGTATCAGAAGTATTGTGAAAGCAAGAAAATCCTCTACTTTGGTAGAATATGCTATCGGAGGAATCCATATAGAAGGACCTTTTATCTCCCCGGAGGAGGGGGCCAGAGGAGTACATAATCCCCGGAATATTAGAGAAGCAGATTATATGGAGTTTAGAAGATGGCAGGAGGCAGCGGAGGGACTAATAAAAATTGTGACTTTATCTCCGGAGAATGACAATTCACTTTCCTTCATTAGAAAGGTAAGTGAAAATGGGGTCATTGCAGCCATTGGGCATACCAATGTTTCACCGGAAATGATTGATAAAGCAGTTGATGCAGGAGCCAGTTTGTCAACACATATTGGAAATGGATGCCCTTCATTTATTCCACGACTGGAAAATTTTATTTGGAAACAACTGGCTAATGAGAATCTGACTTCCAGTATAATCGCAGATGGATTTCATATCCCTGTTGATACTCTTAAATGCTTTACAAGGTGTAAAGGGAAAGATAAAACAATTCTCATAAGTGATGCCGCGGCTCTGGGAGGTAGTGTTCCGGGATTATACAAATGGGGGGATATGGATATCAGGGTTTTTGAAGATGGACATATGAGATTAAATAATACAAAGAATCTTGCTGGAGCTTCGTTACTCTTAGATAAATGCATCGGCAATTTGTGCAGAAGTACAGATCTAACAATTAAAGAAAGTGTAATATGCGCTACACTGAATCCCTGTCAGCTCACTCAAACAGAGTGCTGGAATTCCGATCCTGTTATAGGAGATAAAGCTGATATTATATCTTTCATCGTTAATGAAGGATTTTTAAATATTAATAAAGTCATAGGTTTCGATAAGATCCTATATGATATAGAGGAGACTGGAAATTGAATATCTGTATACAAAAAAATAAAAAAGATACTGGTAGAGAAGCTGCGTTGAAAGGAGCTTTGTATATAAATAATGCACTTAGAGAAAAAGGTCATGCAGCCATTATTGTGGCCACGGGAGCAAGTCAATTTGAAATGCTCAGTTATCTGATAAAAGAGAAAATCGAATGGTCCAAAGTTGAAATTTTTCACCTTGATGAATACATTGGTTTACCGGTTAGCCACCCGGCCAGTTTTAGAAAATATCTGAAAGAACGTGTCGAAGATAAATTACCCGGTGTGAAAGCTTTTCATTATATTTGTGGTGATGAACCTGAACTGGAGAAAGAGATCGCAAGACTTAATACTCTTATTTCAGATAATTTTATTGATGTAGCTTTTGTTGGAATCGGTGAAAATGGACATTTGGCATTCAATGATCCTCCCGCTGATTTTGAAACAGAAGTTCCTTATCTTATTGTTTCTCTTGATGATAAATGCCGAGAACAGCAGTTCAATGAAGGCTGGTTCCCCACTTTAAAAGATGTCCCGCTAAAGGCAGTATCGATGGGGATAAAACAAATTATGAAATCTTCCCATATCATTTGTACAGTTCCCGATAAAAGAAAAGCTGAGGCTGTTGCCGGAACAGTTAATGGAAATATTACCAATTTATGTCCCGCATCAATTCTTCAAAATCATAAAAGTTGTCATTTTTATTTTGACAAAGAATCAGCTTCATTATTGGATTTTATTAAATAAAGCAGTCATTTATATGATAACTACTCATACACATTTACTAATGATCGTCAGAAAGTAAGGATATCCTAACTTTCTGACACCCGTTTTCTCAATATATATAAAAGTCTAAATAAAGTTGACATGATTTCGGTAAAAGTTTGGTGATTTTTAATATCCAATTAATGAATATCAGGCCCTATTAGTTCTTTGTTCTGTGTAAATGGCTTAATATGTAAGTCTTAGAGTTATAAAATAAAGGAATACAAATGCTCGATTTAAGAATCCATCATATATTTGATATAATAAGGGATCTCGGTGAGAATAAAGAGATAAAAGAACATGAATATGGTCACTCTTATCACATTATTGCCAAAGATATTTATTCTAAACCAGAAAGATTCAAATTGATTGTTTCAAATGATGATATCTGCAAAAACTGTAATAAATTAGTAAATGGCAACTGTATAGATAAAATTGATCACCGACATGATTATACTTCTAAGGAACAATTCAATAATTATCTGGATGA
>JADGDJ010000315.1 GCA_016744925.1 Spirochaetaceae bacterium | reverse complement strand
GTTCAGGAAAACCTTGATATGGGTTCATTTCTTAGAAAAGACAAAGTGGAGATAAAAAGAGATCTGGACTATATGTTCGAGCTTTTTCCCCGTCTGGCTGAGAGAAAAACACAGCAGGGTGGTACTTTAAGTGGAGGAGAGCAGCAGATGCTCGCCATTTCAAGAGCTCTTATGGCCAGACCAAAATTACTTTTACTAGATGAACCTTCACTTGGCTTGGCTCCGATTTTTGTTCAGCAGATCTTTGAAATTATTAAAAGAGTCAACAAAGAGAATAATACAACGGTTTTTCTTGTAGAGCAGAATGCCTATATGGCACTCAAGATCGCCCATAGAGGATATGTTCTGGAGAACGGACGTATTTCTATGACAAATGATGCTTCAATTTTGCTAAATGATGAGAATGTGAAAAGGGCTTATCTTGGAATTTAAGTGAGAGTATTAAACTCATTGCTTTTTTATCGCCGCGAAGATTTCTTCGCGGTTTTTTTTAAGGCATCAACATATTGTATAGGGTGAGTCTGTTCGTACGCCCTTTCAGTTCAACATTGGCAATGGCTTTCATATTGATTTTCTTTTTTAGCTCCCGCGATAGTTTGTCATATGTCGGGCCGCTGATAATAAGAGGTGATTTATATCGTTTTGTAAGGTTTTCAATTCTCGAAGCGACATTGACAGTGTCTCCGATGACTGTGTACTCAAGTTTGCTGTCATTTCCAAGATTTCCACCGACGACAGGGCCTGAGTGAACACCTATTCCTATTTTAATAGGGAATTGTCCCGCTCTTCTCCGTTCCTTATTTTTCATTTCAAGCCTCTCGGTCATAGCTAAAGCGGCATTTATTCCTCTTTCCGCATGATCAGTCGTAGAGACTGGTACTCCAAAAACAGCAAGTATACCATCACCCATAAACTTATCGATGATACCGTTGTTGGCGATGATCACGTCGATCATATCTGATAAATAAGAATTGAGAAAATCAACAACTTCTCTGGGATTCATATTTTCTGAAATTGCTGTGAAATTTCGGATATCGGCAAAGAGGATTGTCGCTTCATAAAGCTCGCCCCCCAGGTTGACATTACCCTTGAGGATCTCATCGGATATTTCCCGCGTCAGATACTGTCCGAATAGTGATTTGATCTTCTCCCGTTCTTTGAGCCCATCAACCATAAGATTGAAGCCTTCTCCCAGTTTTCCTATTTCATCTTTGGTTCTGACCAGGGCATATCGACTGGGCTTTCCCCTGGTCATATTTTGCATTTCTTTCACTATTTCGTTGATCGGCCGTGTTATGGAGGAGTTTGTCCACTTCAGATAAAATAAAATATATATCAGAGTTACAGTAATTCCGTTGATGAATCCCCATGCCAATCTGATAAAACCCGAAATATCTATATAGTATACATTGCTGATCTCAGCCGCTTCGGGACTGGCGAGCCACTTGAAAAACCCCTCTTTCAATTCGAAAATTTTTAGAATCTCCAGAAAATCCCCCAGGAGAAGTGTGGCATTGCTGTCATTGATTGATTTTATACTTATAGTGCTAATATTGAGAAAGATGTAAAAGACAAGCACAACGATGGGGAGAAATGTGGTCATTACTGCCGAGATGAATAAACGTGATTTCATATTGGAAAAGGATAGACGTCCCCGTCTTTTTTTTAAGGATTCCTTTGTGAAAAAATGTTCCATATAAATCATTTGTACACGATACTTCTGCCATGAGTAGAGGAATACGGCTGTCAGAACAGATGAGACAAGAGATAGAACAAAAAGCTGTTGAAATAAAGCTGCTACAGATGGATTTACGACGATATCTGTGCTGAAATATTTGATCTGATTAATTTGGACGATAAATAAACCAATGAAGAAAAGAGCTGAATTGATTATAGGTGTGTGGCAAATAAATAACTTACAGTAACGTTCAAGTCTGGGACTTCTCTTTTGGTGTTTTCGCTTTTTTCTTAAGTAGTATCCAAAAGGGTAGTTAAAAATTATGAAGATTAAAAAGATACTGGCTTGAACATAGATAAAAAATGATGTGGCATCATTTACAGACTGAGAGTCGTCGTTAAAGACCATCTCCAGGTCTCTTTCTATATCTTCTTCCTGGTATTCAATTATTTTACTGACAATTTCTACCGGAATTGTTCCATTTTCAATCAATTCGAGCAGATTGCTGGAAAAAAGATTAATCAGAACGGGAAAGGTGAGCAAAATAAACAAGATAAGGGGTAAAATCTGCATTCTCAGTATGTAATATGAGGGTATTCTTCGCTTTTTCATATAATCATTATCGAATAAATATCATAAATAAGTTGCATAAAATTTAATTTACTGCAATAATGTTTCTATGAATAGTAACATTGAGAAAGAGGTATCTATGAAAAAGAAATTCGCTGTAATTACACTGGTTTTAATCATTCCGGCTTTATTAATTTCCTGTGCAAAAAAAGAAGAGTCAGGGGCAATTAAAATTGGTATTTCCAAAATTGTTGAACATCCCGCACTCAATGCTATAGAACAGGGGATTCAGGATGAATTAACAGATATGGGTTATACAGATATAGAGTACGATCTACAAAACGCTGCCGGGGATATGAATACTGCCTCTCAGATAGCCGCTAAGTTTAAGGCTGAAAAGGTGAGTTTGGCAATCGGAATTGCAACTCCTACAGCTATCGCACTGGCAACGGGAATTAAAGATATTCCGGTAATTTTTTCCGCGGTGACAGATCCTATCGATGCGGGATTAGTCGATGATCTAAAAAATGGTAAGAACAATATAACCGGAACATCCGATATGACTCCTGTCAAAGAACAGATTCAAATGTTATCGGATATTCTAGAAGTTAAAACACTCGGGCATATCTACACATCGGGCGAGCCCAATGGAGTAAAACTTGCACAGATGGCAAAAGAGGCAGCAGCAAGTCTGGGGATAAAATTTGTTGCCACGACAATCTCCAACTCAAGTGAAGTAATGCAGGCAGTTGTGTCCATTGCTAAAAAGGTCGATGCCATATATATAAGTACTGACAATACTGTTTTTTCAGCTCTTGGTTCTGTTGTTGAAGGTGCAACAAATGCCGGTGTACCTGTATTTTCTGCCGATCCGGCATCAGCACCTGAATCAGGGGTATTGGCAGCTTATGGCTTTGATTATTATAAGCATGGCAGGATGACAGGTCGTCTTGCAGCGAGAGTTCTCGAAGGTGAAGATCCGGCAACTATTCCGACTCAGTTTATGACTGATGACGCAGACCTGACTCTTGTTCTCAATCTCGATGTTGCGAAGACGCTCGGTCTGACAATCTCTGAGAATCTAATTGAAAAAGCCGGAGTTGTAGTAGAAGACGGTAAGGAAAAATGATAGAAATCTTTGGAGTTATCCTCATCGAAGGGCTTATTTATGGAATCATGGCTCTCGGTGTATTCATTAGTTTCAGGATTTTAGACTTCCCTGATCTTACTGTCGATGGCTCTTTTCCTATGGGGGCAGCTGTTATGGCTGCCTGCCTGGTGGGAGGGGTTCCATTTCCCATCGCATTCTTACTGACTTTTATAGCCGGTATTCTTGCCGGAATGGTTACAGCGGTTATACACAACAAATTAAAAGTTCCCGGATTACTCGCTGGTATTTTAACGATGACCATGCTTTATTCCATAAATTTGAGAATTCAGAAGTTCAGTCCCAACATCAGTTTTTTAAGATATGACACTATTTTTGACAAAATAAATGGGATCTTTAAAGGAACTATGTCATCAACATGGTCGACTCTGATTCTGCTGCTCATTGCCGTTTATTCAATAAAAACGCTTATGGATCTGTTTTTTCATACAGACATGGGGCTGACTCTAGGTGCTATGGGAAACAATGAGCAGATGGTTATTTCCCAGGGTGTGAATCCTAGATTATTAAAAATTATGGGAATCGGTTTATCCAATGGGCTGGTGGCTCTCTCCGGGGCTTTTGCCGCTCAATATCAGGGGCAGGCTGATGTAAACCTCGGACGTGGTGTCGTTGTCATGGGACTCGCTTCAGTTATGATTGGTGAGTTTCTAATACGATCTAATAAAATTTCCTATTTAACACTGAGAGTCCTACTTGGATCAATCGGATTTCGAGCATTGATGTTTCTTGCAAGAAACCTGACTTTTCTCAGTTTGAGGCCTAGTGATCTTCAGTTGATTTATGGCTTATCCATTGTACTGCTT
>JADGDJ010000314.1 GCA_016744925.1 Spirochaetaceae bacterium | reverse complement strand
CCTGCGATGTTATGGCTGGATTAGCCTGGGAAGTAAAAAATCCGGGTATTACCGGTGTCAAACTGACAGGGAAACTCAATAGTTGGTGCTCTCCCAAAGACATCATCATTAATATAATCGGAAAACTTACCGTAAAAGGTGGAACAAACCGCGTCATGGAATATTTTGGTGAAGGATGTGATACAATAAGCTGTACAGGAAAAGCGACAATCACCAATATGGGAGCGGAACTGGGAGCGACATGCTCCATCTTCCCTTATGATGAAAATATGGAAGAATATCTGAAAGCGACAGGTAGAGCCGATCTAGCGGAATTGGCCAATGGCAATAAAGCGAATCTTTTAGCTGACAGGGAAGTTTATGCAAATCCATCAGAATACTACGACCAGATAGTGGAGATTAATCTTTCTGAACTGGAGCCTCATCTCACTGGTCCTCATACTCCCGATGCGGCTGTAACAATCAGCGGCATTAGAGAGAAAGCGGCAAAGGAAGAATGGCCACTTGAAATATCAGCAGCCCTTATAGGTTCCTGTACAAACTCCTCTTATGAAGATCTTTCCAAGGCGGCGAATCTCGCTCAGCAGGCTGTTAAAGCAGGACTGAAGATGAAAGTCCCCTTTTATATTTCACCGGGTTCAAGCGTTGTAAAATTTACAACCAAAAGAGACGGAGTCATTGATGTACTCAAAGAAGCCGGAGGTAAAGTCCTGGCCAATGCCTGTGGTCCCTGTATCGGACAGTGGGAAAGACTGGGGATGAAAGATGGTGTGAAAAATACAATCATCAACAGCTTCAACAGAAACTTTCGCGCCAGAAATGATGGCAATAAAGCGACTCTCTCCTTCATAGGTGGTCCAGAGCTTGTAACAATGCTCGCTTTTGCTGGAAATCTGGATTTCAATCCTTCAAAGGACTCCCTTAAAACACCCGACGGTAAAGATTTCAGGTTTACAGCTCCCGTTGCCCCTGCACTTCCTCCTAAAGGTTTTGTCGCCGACACAGTTGGTTTTCAGATGCCTGCGGGAAAAGATGCAGAGGTAATTGTCAGTGAAAGTTCTGACAGACTGCAGTTACTCACACCATTCAAACCTTACAGAGCGGATGAATTGAGCAAAATGTATGTGCTTTGTAAGGCGAAAGGCAAATGTACAACAGACCATATCAGCCCTGCGGGAAAATGGCTTAAATACAGAGGTCACCTGGAAAATATATCGGGAAATATGCTTTCCGGTGCCGTGAACTTTTTCACAGAAGAAACCGGAACGGGAAACAACCTGCTAACAGGTGAAAAAAATCTTCTCTTCCCTGAAATAGCCGCTTCGTACCGCAACAGTGGAACTCCCTGGATTATTGTTGGAGATGAAAACTACGGAGAAGGTTCAAGTAGAGAGCATGCTGCTATGTGCCCCCGCTATATGGGTGGCGCTGCGGTAATCGTAAAGAGTTTTGCAAGAATCCATGAGACTAACCTGAAAAAACAGGGAATTCTCGCTCTGACATTTGCTGATCCGGCAGATTATGATAAAATTCTTGAAGATGACAGAGTATCCTTAGCTGATATAGCTGATTTTACTCCCGGTAAGGATCTGAAAGCTGTTATCGCACATAACGACGGTAGTTCAGATGAAGTCATTCTCAATCACACCTATAATGCTGAACAGATACACTGGTACAAAGCCGGTTCTGCTCTCAATGCCTTGAGAGAAAACTAATATCTGATAATAACCTCTAAGGTGAGCTCAAAAATTGGGCTCACCTTTTTTTCTTTTGATCAAAGTGTTTCTTTTCAGGGACTTATTCCCTCAAATCTAGTCTATTTTTCTTCAGATCGAGAATCACACTTTCGTAAAATCCGTCGCCGGCTAATCGCGGGTCCACAAGGCAAAATGATTAATTTTCAGACTTTATGGCTATAGGAAAAGTCAGACAGAAGATCTCCGGGACATACCAAAAAATCGATAGAGAGAAAGACTATTGAAGGATCAGAGGTTATATTTCAACTATAAAAAAGTAGAAAAAAGACATTTTCACAGAAATAGTCTATTTATTTAATCCTCATTCAGAGAAATATCCTGCTATTATATAGCTTAGTGGTTTCCATTTATTCTTTAAAAAACGGATTACCCGATCCGTCTCCAACATTGATTCCGAAAGATGTGAAGGGGTTGCCCGTAGAGACTATAATCTCCCGATTATCTCTATCGAGAAAAACGAGGTTTACCGGCTCTATTGGAGCAGGAGATTCTTCTGTAATCCCTTCATCACTCAACCCCATAAATATCTCGATGACAGAGTTTCCCAGATTATTGGAATGGGAGTACATATTACTGTCATGCGCAATATAGATGCTGTAATCAATATTGGAATTGTATGGATCGATGATCTGCATCAAACCGAATGAGACATAGAGAGATTCGTCATATATGATTATGGTAAAATCCTTTTTTCTTGTTACCGCATTGATTCGACATGGAACATAAAACCTGTAACGGGTTTTTCCCTCTAGCTTCTCCGCTTGAAAATCTGTGACGCCTAAAGGGAGATACTCCTTACCTTCTATCGTTATTCTTGTGAAATAATTATATTTTTGGATATTCCGGAATACCTCATTTTCAATCTGGGATATTTCCAATTGGTCAAAAAAGCCATCACCGTTCTGATCATACTCGATACCAATTTTTTCTCCAAAATTTTTCAGAATTGTCCAATCCTGCCAAAATCCCTTCAATCCGTAATCATCGATATCCAGTTCTATGTGCATATCAATATACAAATGAGGATGGGCAAAGATAATATTGCACGTAAAAATAAGGAAAAAAACAACGAATAACTTTTTTGAAAACATAAGAATAATACCTCTTTATTGTCTTTGCAATTGAAAAATCAACCGATGAGCCCATGGATAAAGGGGTAAACCATCCATAAGCTAAAAAGAAAGAGAAAAAGAAAACTACCTAGTTCAAGTAAGGTAGATATTTTTTCAACGACATACTCTTTTCCCTTCAGGACGAGAAAAAGACTCTCTCTACCGGTAACGGCGAGAATGCCTACAAATGAAATTGTGACTCCCATTCCCAAAGATAAGGCTAGAACAGCTAAAATTCCGAAGCCCAAAACCCCCAATGAAATCGAAAACGTCAATATCATAATGACTCCGGGACAGGGGAAAAAACTCGATAATAGCAATGTCCCATATAAACCTTTTCCAGCTCTATGATGGTGAGTGTGTGATTCGCTCTTTATAAGGCGCTTAATGACCAGCAATAGAAACAAGAGAGAGATCAATACGAGCAGAGAAAAAGTTATACCCTCAAGATATTGGCTGGTTTCTGCAATATTGTCAGGTGATAATTTTTTTAGAACAAACTGAAATATTAAAATAAGCAAAAGAGCAGATCCTGCATGTGCTGAAGAGGAGAGAAACGCGGCTGTAAACGGTTCATACCATTTGGATTTTCTTGATAAAAACATAGTGAATACTACTGTTTTTCTATGACCCGGACCAGCTGCATGAAGTAAACCGAAGAGGAAAGATAATCCCAGCATGCTCCACAATAGGGTTATATTGGAACTGTTATTTAAATCTGAAAGTAAACGGCCAATCTCTTCCCGGAATTCCATTTGCTTTTCGACCATAAAACCCTGAGATGAAGGAGTTCGGACCTTCGGTTTTGTTTCCTCTCCACCGCTCCCCAGAAATGGATTGGAATACAGAAATAGGCCAGAAAAGAGCATAAGAGCAATAAAAAAAGGTAAAGCTTTATCAGTAAACAAGATGGATCTCCCGTGGATAAATTGTCTTGAGCCCTGGCCGCCACTCATCGTAGGATGTATTGTCCGTGGCTGGGGCACTGGGGTCAAAATAAACGGGATAGTTTTTATTTTCCTCGATAATATAATCGTGCTGCATTGCTAGAGGTCCGGCAAAAGTTACGGGATGATCTTCATTGTAATTAATCACACAGAAATAACTGGGATCACTTATGGAGAGATAGAATTTTTTGTCTTTTGGAGCTGAATACTCTATAAAAAAGTGGTAAACCAACAGATTATTTGAAATACGCACAGAAAAGTCTCGTACAGAAGTCGGAGATGTTCGATGAGTTCCCTCACGCAGACTGATAAAAAACCCATAATTCTCCAGGTTTATGAAAGCACGGTTATAGATCTCATTGGTTTCAGCCGAGTTAAAAAGAAAGTCTTTATTTTCATCGAATCCGCCGATCATATCCGCA
>JADGDJ010000313.1 GCA_016744925.1 Spirochaetaceae bacterium | reverse complement strand
GAGTATATTAATCTCGTATTTGATCATTCTCTTTTCATCTGCTCCTTTTAATCTTTCTCATGTTGTTTTGATTCCCGTAGCATTGTTCTCCATGCTGGTCACACTCTTATCGGATAAAAAATCAGGGCTTATCTTCCAATTGGTTGTGTCTTTGGCTCTGTTCTATATCTCCGGATATCAGTTGGAGTTTTTACTTGTTTCATTATTTTCAGGAATTACGGGGTGCATAGTCATTGAAGGTGCAGAAAAAAGGATTGATATCATTCGGGCGGGATTGATCCAGGGTGGGTCTCAGGCTGTTCTCTATGTCCTTTATCAACTGATCATCGGGATGGTGGGATATGAGCTCTTATGGGGCACGGTGATTCTCTTTGTTAATGGATTCGCTTGTGGAATTCTGGCACTTGGTCTTTTACCGGTTCTCGAACACTGGATGACATCCAGTACGAGATTTAGATTAGTTGAACTTTCAGACTCCAATGCTCCTGTCCTTAAAAATCTCCTTGCGAAAGCTCCAGGAACGTATATACACTCTATGAATGTTGCCAATCTGGCAGAGATGGCCTGTCAGGAGATCGGAGCAAATACTTTGCTCGCCAGGGTTGGTGGTTTATATCATGATATTGGTAAAGTAGATCAATCGGAATATTTTATAGAAAACCAGACAGATGTCAATAAACACGACGATATGAAGCCTTCACTCTCTGCAGCTGTGTTGAAAGCCCATGTTAAAATCGGTATTGAAAAAGGTCATGATCTCAACCTGCCACGGGAAGTCGTTGATATTATAGCTCAGCATCACGCTACATCAACCATGAAGTATTTTTACGATCGTGCTAAAAAAGAGAAGGGCAATACAAAAATAAATAAGGATGATTTTTCCTACTCAGGTCCCAACCCGCAGACTCGAGAAGCGGCTGTGGTTATGCTGGCTGATACAATTGAAGCAGCCACTAGAACATTAAAAAAGCCATCTCTCGCTAAACTGGAAAAATATGTCTGGGAACTCATTATGGATAAATTTATTAATGGTGAACTCAACGACTGTTCCCTGACTTTTAAAGATATGGAATTTGTTAAAACATCATTCGTACATGTTCTTGCAGGTCATTTTCATACTAGAATTGAATATCCCGATGAATTGAAAAGCCGGGAAAGGGAAACAGCTGTTGAATAATATTGATATTCTCGTCGAAAATATCGAAATGCCCCGATGGATCGGGAGCGCCGAATCATTTATTTCAAAAGTTCTTAAAATAATAGAAATCGAAAACTGGGAATTCTCAGTGACATTCTGCGATAATGCTTTTATCAGAGAATTGAATAGAAACTATCGAGATAAAGATAGTGCCACCGATGTACTGACTTTTGCTCAGGATGATGATCCTCTGCCCTTTGAATTCAATGAAGCTGTTCATAATGCCGGTGATATTATAATATCTCTCCATACTTTGGGTGAAAATGCCGAATATTTTGGAGTAGAAGAGAATGAGGAATTAAAAAGACTCATCATACACGGCATTCTTCATTTACAGGGAATGGACCACAGCGATAATTCTCCGACTCAGGAGATGCTTATATATCAGGAAAAATTAATGGATGAATTAACAAAGGTGAAAATTTTTTAAAAAATGAAAATCTTAGACAAACTTTTCAAGAGAGATAAGAAAACGGTTATTGCAGAAGAAACTCTCAATGAACTCAATGTGGAAGAGAAGGACATGATCAGAGGAATAGTCGAACTTTCCGATACTACAATCAAAGAAGTCATCGTTCCCCGCATCGATGTTGTTTTTATATCCGATGAAATTACTGAACAGGATTTATATAATACACTCATCGAAAGCGGTCATTCGCGATTTCCCGTATATAAAGAGACAATCGATAACGTTATTGGTGTGTTATATGTGAAGGATCTCTTCTCTAAAATTGTCACCAAAAGCCCGATAATAATAGATGAGGTCATTCGGAAACCCTATTTCGTTCCAGAGAGTATGAAATTGGATTCTCTTTTAAAGGAGTTTAAACACCGTAGAGTCCACATAGCCATAGCCGTCGATGAATACGGTGGAGTTTCCGGTATTGTCTCTATGGAGGATATTATCGAAGAGATTGTCGGAGATATCCAGGATGAGTTTGATGATGAAGATGAAGATATTCTCTCGATCGGCGAAGGGGTTTTTCTCTGTGATGCACGGGTGAATATTGAAGATTTTAATGAAGAATTGGATATGGATATATCCGATGATGATTTTGATACTTTAGGCGGATTTGTATTTGATCTTTTTGGAAAGATTCCTGTTCGTTTTGAAAAAGTTTCATATAATAATGTTGATTTTATAATACAGAATATGGATGGACATAAAATCAATACTATCAAAGTTGTTAAAAAATAACCAACTTGGGAGATCCTATGCAGCGTTACACTATGATCTTGATCCTGTTCCTCCTATCTACGACCGGCTACAGTCAAACTGCAATAGAATACAATAAGCTCGGGCAACAGAAATTAGCCGAAGGTGATGTGTACAGCTCTTTAGAGTATTTTTCTAAATCTGTTGAGTTAAATTCCCGATTCCATCAATCTCTTTATGGAATGGCTCAGGCTTATTTCAGGCTCGCCGAATATGATGCGGCCGGGTTTTACATTGATCTTGCGGAACAACTTTCAAGAGAGAACCTCGAATATATAAACCTTGAAGGAAGAATTAATGTGGGATTGGGTGATATGGAAAAAGCTTATGGGCTATTTCAACAAGTCCTCTCCAATGAACCCTATAATCTGACAGCCAGATTGGGCATAGCTGAAATTGATTTAATTGAAAATAGATTTTCAGAGGCGGAAACTAAATATAAAAACAGCCTTTCAATCAGCCCGGAAAGTAAAAGAGCTCTACTCTCTCTCCTTATCCTTTATGACTCTAAGGGAGAATATTCCAAGGGCGACGAAATCCTTTTGACGCTGAATCGCAATTATTCATATGATCCTGATGTCAAACTCGCAGCAGCAGAACACTTCTATAGAAGTGGACAGTTAAATGAAGCTGAGGAAAATGCATTGATGCTCTTTTCAATAAATTCCAATGCTGATCATGTTCGGCCCTTACTTGCTAAGATCTATCTTGAGAAGGGAGAGGCTGGAAAATCAGTAGATTTTCTTGAAGAGCAGTTGAAGTACGACAGGAATGATTTACAACTACGTTATTTGCTGGCTACATCTTACCGCATTATTGGCAGGATAACAGAAGCACTCCATAACTACGACTATATTCTTAAAAATGCTCCATATGATGAAATCAGCCGCATGGCTGCGGAAAATGTTTCCATCGAAAACAATGTTGAATCCAAAATTAAAGAATACGCTCAGTACCATTTTGATGAAGGGAAAAAATATGAACAGCTCTTCCGCTATGACAGAGCTTTAACAGAATACAGGAGAGGATTAAAAATTTATCCCGATTCGATTAATGGCAGAATCCGATATGCAGAAATTTATAAGAAACGAGGGTTTTCGGGAAAGTATCTCGATATTCTCAATCTGCTTGTGTGGAACGGATACGATGAACCCGGATTTCTCAACCGCAAAAAGCAAATGGAACATCTCAGAGAGGCAACCATTGCCGATAGTTGGGGTGTTGATCAGTTTTATCTGCTCAAGAATCAATACGAATTGGATCTCTATATCAGAAAACCGGATATTCAAACCTTTCACAATCTTTCTGAGCAGATTATTGCAGACTATTTTGATTATGAACTGGAGAAATATGATCGGCTGACTCAGGCGGGTATTCCTCAGGTTATAAGAGAAGATGTCGATGCCTATAAGAAATCTCACAATTCCGGCTCCGATTATTATCTAATAATCGACTATAGTGAATCGGAGAGGATATTTTCTATGGAAATATCTATATATCTCTCGAGAACAGGGATTCTTATGGATCACTATTCCGTATTGAGAGCCGGTAATGATAAAGTTAACGATTCTGTTCAGCTCACGGCTGACTTTGTCAATAATTTCTTCCCCAACAGAGGCAGTATTGTTAATCTTGAAGGGAAAAAAGCTCTTATCAATCTGGGAACTCTCGATGGTTTAGAAGTGGAACAGCGATTTCTCATAGTGAGAAAAGGTAAAGCCCGGTATATTTCTGAACCACCATGGTATGAAGTGTCAGATGAGGATAAATTGGGTATTTATACAGTGGCTGCTGTAGATGAAGCTATTTCTGAAGGAACTGTTGA
>JADGDJ010000055.1 GCA_016744925.1 Spirochaetaceae bacterium | reverse complement strand
CATATGGAGTGCTATTAAAAAGCTGCACGCCGACCGCATAGGTCATGGTATATCGGCAATAAATGATAAGGAATTACTCGAATTTATTAAAGATAATAGTATATATTTATGTCAGTGTATTACATCAAACTACCAAACAGGTGCCTGGACAGATCCTACCAGTCATCCTATCAATGAGCTATATAAAAAGGGTTATCCTGTATGCATTAATTCAGATGATCCTTCAATACAAGATGCAGATTTAACAGATGATTATTTAAAATGTGTCAAATATTTCAATTTTACAGCAGAAGATTTTTTGAATTTAAATTTGAATGCAATAAATGCTTCATTTATATCTGAAGATGAAAAAATTCAGCTGAGAAAAAGATTAAATTCAGAATATAAAAATTTCATTATCAGAATCAGATAATATATTAACAGTTTATCCACAAGGATTTTATTCCATATATTTAACACAAATTCTATTTCAAATACTATTAATTCGTTATAAGTTAAGGAATTAATAGTATTTGAATCACTACCATTACAAATACAGATAAAACTTATCAACAACTTTTCCACAGGTATAATAAAATGTTTCACGTGAAACAAAATTTTATCTACATTGGAAGATATAAATGCGGCAATTTTTTGTATATATTGAAATTAGAAGAAATGCACGTCCTGAATAATATACTTCTCATGCATTTTTATATGTGTATTGTTTCACGTGAAACATTACACATATAAAAAATGTACAATAGTATTATTGCCCTATGGATTAAAAAAGCCACTGTAACATACAGTGGCTTTTTTATTGTTTCACGTGAAACATTTATTATTCAAAAAGTGAAGGTTCAGAATCATCTTTCTCTATCTCATTATTTTCAATTATGCCATTATTTGAATCTTCTTCAGAAGATATATCTTCTGTTAAATTATTAACATCGGCGTCATCTTCATCATCTTTATCGTTTACAGCTCTGGCAATACCCATCAACGAATCATCTCCAGAAATATTTACTATTTTAACACCAAGAGCATTTCTGCCTAGTATTGAAACATCGGAAAGGGCTAATTTAATTGTTTTTCCAAATGTGGTCATACAGATAAGGCTATCTGAGTCATTTACACTTATAGCACTAATTAGTTTACCTGTCTTATCGGTTACATTATAGGCTTTCTGTCCCTGGGTGCCTCTGCCATGGGGATTGAACTCTTCAAACTCTGTTCTTTTTCCAAAACCGAACTCAGAAATCATAAAAACTTTTTCTTCTTCTTTTTTAATGGAAACCCCAACAAGTATATCCTTAGGATCACCTAGTTTTATCCCTCTTACACCATGTGTCTGTCGACCCATAGCTCTTACAGCACTTTCATGAAATCGTAAACCTTTTCCATTTCTCGTAAAGAGCATTACATCATCATCACCTGTAGTAAGTTCAGCTTTGATAAGTTTATCACCTTCATCAAGAATGATAGCTGCTATACCCCTTGTTTTTGCATTTCTAAAAGCATAAGTAGATACTCTTTTTACAACAGCTTTTTCAGTTGCCATAAAAAGATAAGAATCTTCAGTAAACTCATCAATTTGAACAGTAGTTGTTATTTCCTCTTCAGGGAGAAATTCAAATATTGTTTTGAGATGTTTTCCTCGAGAACCTCTTGTCCCTTCTGGTATTTCATAAACTTTTAACCAATAAGCTTTACCAAGAGTTGTAACAAACATCATTTTATCGTGAGAAGATGCAATAAAAATATGTTCCAGATAATCATCGTCTTTTAATTTAGCTGAATTAGAACCTTTTCCACCTCTTCCCTGTTCTTTATACATTGTAAGTGGTATTCTTTTAATAAATCCTTTATTAGAGATTAAAACGACAACATCTTCTTTTTCAATAAGATCTTCCATTATCATTCCATTGATCTCTTCATTAAGAATTTCAGTTCTTCTTTCATCACCATATTTTTCAGATAATTCAGTTGTTTCTTCTTTAATAACAACCATTATCTTATTTTTATCAGCAAGAAGACCTTCTAAATATGCAATCAATTCTTGTAATTCTTTTAATTCATCAATAATCTTCTGTGTTTCTAGACTTGTTAGTTTCTGCAACCTCATATCCAGAATTGCCTGGGCCTGCACTTCTGAAAACTTAAAACGAGCCATTAAACTTGCCCTGGCAATATTTACATTGTTAGATGCTTTTATTATTTGAATTATTTCATCAATATTATCGAGCGCAATTTTTAAACCTTCTAAAATATGTTCTCTATCTTTTGCTTTATTGAGATCGAAAATTGTTCTTCTAGTTATTACATCAACTCGATGGTTGATAAATGCTGTAAGCATGTCTTTCAAATTACAAAGCTTAGGCATGCTATCTACCAATGCAAGGTTATTAACATTAAAGTTGGATTGGAGTGCTGTATGATTAAATAACAGATTTAATGTGACTTTAGGTGAAACACTTCTTTTTAACTCAATAACAATTCTCATTCCGTTACGATCTGATTCATCTCTTATATCTGAAATTCCATCAATTCTTTTATCTCTTACGAGATCAGCAATTTTAACAATCAGATTGGCTTTATTAACCATGTAGGGCAGTTCAGTAACTATAATTGCTTCTTTATCCGCTCTTATTTCTTCAATAGTACATCTTGCTCTTACAGTAATTTTGCCCTTACCGGTCATAGCAGCATCTCTAATGCCTTTTTTACCGTAAATTATACCAGCCTGAGGAAAATCAGGACCTTTGACATGTGTTAAAAGCTCTTCAATACTTATATCACTATTATCAATGGTTGCATTTATTGCTGAACACACTTCAATCAAACTATGTGGGGCCATATTAGTGGCCATACCAACTGCAATACCACTGGCGCCATTTACCAGTAAAAAAGGGAATGCTGAAGGAAGGACCAAAGGCTCTTTCATGGAGTCATCGTAGTTTGGACCAAAATCAACTGTTTCCTTTTTAATATCTCTGAGCATAGCTTCAGTAATTTTAGCCATTTTTGCTTCAGTATAACGCATAGCTGCTGGTGGATCACCATCAATTGAACCAAAGTTACCTTGTCCTTGAACTACAGGAGTTCTCAATGAAAAATCCTGAGCTAAACGAACTAAAGCATCATATATTGACTGGTCACCATGAGGATGAAATTTACCGAGTACATCTCCGACAATACGTCCACATTTTTTATAAGATCTTTCATTTCTTAGACCCATTTCATTCATTGCATATAAAATACGTCTATGGACCGGTTTTAAACCATCTCTTACATCAGGTAAGGCTCTACTGACAATAACCGACATAGCATAGTTGAGATAAGATTCTTTAACCTCATCTTCAATTGCTATGGGTATAACTCTATCATTTTCACCCTTAATTAAATCACTCATGAATAATCCTTATTCTATACATCAAGATTTGAAACAGACAATGCGTTGTCTTCAATAAATTTGCGTCTTGGTGGTACTTCTTCACCCATTAAAGTTGTAAACATTTCATCTGCAGCTACAAAATCTTCAAGTGTAACCTTTTTTATCATTCTTCTTGCGGGATCCATGGTTGTTTCCCACAATTGATCGGGATTCATTTCTCCAAGACCTTTATATCTCTGCATATTAACTTTATCTTCTGGTATCCCTAAAGATTTTATTAAATTATCTTTTTCCAAATCATCATAAACATAGAATATTTTCTTATCAGCTGTAATTTTATATAGAGGAGGCATTGCCAGATATACATGACCATTTTCAAGTAAAGGCTGCATATATCTAAAGAAAAATGTCAACAATAAGGTCCTGATATGAGAACCGTCGACATCGGCGTCGGCCATAATTATGACTTTGTGATATCTTAGTTTTTCTAAATCAAAAGTACTCCCGATACCGGCACCAAGAGCCAGTATAATAGGAAGCATTTTTTCATTATTCATTACTTTTTCAATTCTTGTTTTTTCAACATTAATCATTTTACCCCATAAAGGTAAAATAGCCTGAAAATATCTATCTCTACCCATTTTAGCACTACCGCCGGCAGAGTCTCCCTCAACTATGTAAACTTCACAATTTGCAGGGTTTCTATCAGTACAGTCCGCCAATTTACCGGGGAGGCTACTCGATTCAAGGAAGCCTTTCCTCCGAGTCATATCTCTTGCTCTTTTGGCTGCCGCTCTTGCTCGCGCCGCTGTCATGGATTTCTCCAGGATAATTGTAACAAGATCAGGGTTCTCTTCGAAATAATTAGTGAGTCTTTCAGAGACTATAGAATCGGTAATTCCTCTTACCTCGGAGTTACCCAATTTAGTTTTTGTTTGCCCTTCAAATTGAGGATCCGGTATTTTAACTGATAAAACACAGGTCAAACCTTCCCTAACGTCATCTCCGGACAAATTATCATCCATTTTTTTGGAGATTTTAGCTTTTTTAAGTAAATCATTAATAGTTCTGGTTAAAGCAGCTTTAAATCCAGAAAGATGGGTTCCACCTTCTTTTGTATTGATATTGTTGGCAAAAGAGAAAATGGTCTCTGCATAACCATGGTTATACTGCATGGCTAATTCTACAGTTACTTTATCTTTTAAAAATTCAAAATATATTGGTTCTTCATGAAGTGGTTCTTTGTTTTTATTGAGATACTGCACAAAGGATTTAACTCCACCCTCGAACATAAACTCTCTTTCTTTTTCCTGTCCTGCTCTTTCATCAATAAGGAGAATTTTAATCCCTTTATTAAGGAATGCCAATTCTCTAAGTCTTTTAGAGAGAATATCAAAAGAAAACTCACTCACATCAAATATTGTAGTATCCGGGAAAAAACGTGTTGTAGTCCCTCTTGTTTCTGTAGGACCTTCTATATGCACATCACTATCAGGAATACCACGCTTATATCTTTGAACATGTAATTCTCCATTGAGGTGTACGTCTACTTCACACCATTGTGACAATGCATTGACGACAGCTGCACCTACACCGTGCAAACCACCGGAAACTTTATAGGAACTATCATCAAATTTTCCACCGGCATGTAATTTTGTCATTACAATTTCAAGAGCACTAATTTTCTCTACTGGATGTAAATCCACAGGAATACCACGTCCATTATCTTCAACGCGTATAATATCCCCGTCTTCAATGTTGACTTTTATTTCTGAACAGTAACCGGCAAGAGCCTCATCAATACTGTTATCTACTATTTCATAGACTAAATGATGTAAACCATCGGGACCTGTTGAACCAATGTACATCCCTGGTCTTTTACGTACTGCTTCTAGACCTTTTAAGATTTGAATATGTTGAGCATCATAATTATTCGACATGATTTACTACCTGTTTGTATAATTTAAACATATTTAAAATATAGTTGTGAAAAGATAAATCAGTATATCTACTGATACTTAAAAAGTAAAGATCGTTATAAGCTTGCAACTTGATGAATTCTCAAATAAAATAAGCACAATTTTGCATTTGATAATATGTGGATAAACATCAATATCTTTATATGATGAAATGAATTATTTTATTTAAATCTTCTTAAAAAGACCTAAAAAATTCATTTTGCTTGTGGATAAGTTTTAATTACTTATATAGTAAGTAATTATGCTTATTTGCTTATTGAGTTATCCACAATTACTATGTATTAACAAATAATTTATTATTAATAATAATTCTTAACAATATAGAATAACGGAGAGTTTATGAGCTCATATGATTTTAGTATTTTCTGGAAAGAATCAATTAAACAACTTAAGGAAGATAAATTAATCAGTAATCAGGAATTTGATATGTGGTTTACAAATATCAATTATGTGAGTAGCTCTGAAAATTCAATAACAGTCAGTGTCCCTTCAAATTTTTACAAAGATCAGGTAGTTCAGAGATATCTCGATGTTCTTGAAAGCAGACTTCTTCAATTATCGGGAAGACAGTTAAAACTGCATTTTTTTATCATTCAGAAAAATGATAAAAAAATACCCAGTAAAAATGAAGTAATTATAGAATCTCATGAATTGAATGAAATTAAACCTCAGATTAGACAAATCAAACCAAAATCCCATCCTCAATTAAGATATGATTATACTTTTGAAAATTTTGTTGTGGGAAATAATAATATTTTTGCTGCCAATGCTGCAAAAGGCATTTCAGATAATCCAGGTTCTTCTTACAACCCCTGTCTTATTTACGGTGGAGTTGGAATGGGTAAGACACATCTAATGCAATCTATAGGAAATGAAATATTCAAGAGTGGTGCAGATACAAAAATAGTTTTTATATCTGCTGAAACATTTGTTTCTGAATTTATACAATCTTTGAAAAATAAGACTCAGCAGGCATTTAAAAACAGATACAGAAATAATGTAGATGTACTACTAATTGACGATATTCATGAGTTTCATAGCAAAGAAGGGACGCAAGATGAATTATTTCATACATTTAATGCTTTATATGATGCCAATAAACAGATGGTATTCACATGTGACAGACCTCCATCTGAACTTGTAAATTTTGCAAACAGGCTTAAAAGTCGATTTGAAATGGGTTTGAATGTTGATCTACAGCCACCTAATTACGAAACAAGACTTGCCATTCTTAAAAATATGAATGATGAAAGTAAAATTAATATTCCTGATGAAGTTATGGAGATGATCTGTAAAAACATTACAACTAACATCAGAGATTTAAAAGCAGCTCTTACAAAATTAATAGCCTATGCTGATTTGGTAGGTAAAAATATAACCACAGAGATTGCTCAGAACCAGCTTAAACAAGCTTTTAATGCACCTATTCAAGCTAATATAACAATTGATAGAGTTCAAAGAATAGTTTCTGAGTATTTTAATATTACCCCCAACGACCTCAAAGGGAAAAAAAGGACAAAAGTCATTACATTTCCCAGGCAAATATCAATGTATATAATTCGTGAAGTTACAGATTTTTCCACTACAGAAATAGGTCTTGAATTTGGTGGTAGAGATCATACGACAGTAATGCACTCATGCCAGAGAATTGAAGACAGAATGAAAACAGATTCAACCATAGAACCGCTGGTAATGAATTTAATCAGATCAGTAAAAGAACATGGTAATAAGTAGTTAATAAGTGATATAATTCAGTGGATAAATTATGGATAACTTTTAAATTTTAATTTTGCCTGTGTATAATGTGAATTCTTCTTATAATTTATACATGAGTTGTTAATCATATAATTACTGGCCTTTAAAGAGATTGTTTGATTTTCCACAAATTCACAGGCCCTACTACTACTACTACTATATTTTATAAAATTAAGAGGAGAAGATGAAAATGAAGTTCAACTGCGAAAAAAATGTAATTTTAAAAGAAATTTCAATAGCTCATGAAATTATCTCATCCCGTAATGCTCTATCAATACTCTCCAATGTTATGATAGAAGCAATAGATGATTCTTTGATTATCAAAGCTACAGACCTTAAAGTAGGTTTTGAAACTAGAATTCCAGTTCATATTGAAACAGAGGGAAGCACATCTGTATTCTGTGATAAATTTCTTGGTATTCTAAGGTCTTTGCCAGAAGGTGATATAAATTTCCAATTAAAAGAAAATGAAAAACTGATAATAAAACCTGTTGATAAAAAAATTGATTTTCAACTTAAAACCATTTCATCTGAAAAGTTTCCGGAAATTCAAAGTATCAATGAAGAAAATTTCTTCGAATTTCCTCAGAAAATATTTATTGAAATGATATCACAAACTGTATTTTCAATTTCTGATGATGAAACCAGATACTTCATGAATGGTGTTTTTATGGAAAAAAGTGGTGATAATATAATTATGGTTGCTACTGACGGAAGAAGATTATCTTATATTTCAGAAAAACCTGATAATAGTATTGATGATTTTACCGGAGTTATCATTCCATCCAAAATTCTGAATCTGATAAAAAAACTTTCTTCAGGAGAAGGAAATCTTTCCATTGCAGTTTCTGAAAAAACTCTTTATGTAAAATTTGATAATCAAAAAGTTTATTCAACTCTTATTGATGGGCAGTTTCCCAACTACAACAGAGTAATTCCAGAAAAACAGGATTACAGCATAACTATAAATAAAAAAGAATTTTCTGATGCCCTCAAACGAGTGTCTCTCCTTGCAGAACAAAAGTCTAAAAGAATTTTTTTAACTGTATCAGGAGAAAATATTTCTCTAAAATCAGAAGAAAGCGATATTGGGGTAGCCCAAGAGGATTTTTCTTGTGTTTACGATGGTCCGGATTTGACTATTGCACTCAACTGTCAGTATCTGCAAGATCCACTCAGAGTGATTAGTGATGATGAAATTAGTATTGATTTTACAGAGTCTAATAGAGCAATAACTCTAAATTCAGTGCCACAGAAAAACTTTTTTCACATAATTATGCCTATGCAGATGGACTAGAATTGGCTATTTGCAGTATTAAGCTTAAAAACTTCCGGAATATTGAAAAATCTGAACTTTTAACAGATGCTCCGGAAGTTTTTTTTGTTGGAAAAAATGGTCAAGGTAAAACTAATCTTCTGGAATCTATTTATTTCCTCTGTTATGGAACATCTTTCAGAACTAGAGAAGATTCTATATTATGCAAAAACGGAACAGATAGTATGCTTGCCTCAGCTGTTTTTAAAATTTCTGATGATGATATCAATAAAATTCAGATTACCTACAGAGGAAAACAAAAAAGTATTAAGCTTAATGACAAGATTATTGTTGATAGAAAAGATATTATTAGAAATTTGCCCTGCATCATTTTTTCTCATAACGACATAAGTTTTGTAAATGGATCTCCTGAGAAAAGGCGTTTATTTCTTGATCAGACTTTGAGTTTATACAATCCCTATTACATCGATCTTATGAGAAATTATAAAAAAATTCTAAAAACAAGAAATCATTTACTCAAAGAAAATAATAAAGATCTCCTGAGGATTTATGATTCTCAATTTATAGATCTAGGATTGGAAATCCAGAAAAAAAGAGAAGAAATTGCAGAGATTTTTAATCCGGTTTTTAAAGAAAAATTTGCAAATATTTCCGGATTTGATCTGGAAATTGATATTACTTATCAATCGACCTGGAAAAAATTTAGCAAAAAAAGTGAAATAATAAGCTATCTTGATAGCAAGATAAATTTTGAAATGAGTACAGGAATTACTGGTTCAGGTCCTCATAGGGATAAATTAGTTTTTCTATGCGGCGATAGGGATTTTTCAGATATAGGCTCAACAGGTCAAATGAGATTGATTTCACTGATACTGAGAATTATGCAGGCAGACTTTTATTCTAAAACAACCGGTAGAAACCCGCTTTTATTACTTGATGATGTGTTATTGGAACTTGATAGCGAAAAAAGAAAAATGGTACTCGATAATTTACCAGCTTATGAGCAGGCTTTTTTTACATTCCTACCCAATGAAGACTATGTAAAATATCATAAAGAAAATACAATAGTTTATTCAGTTTGTAATGGAGAATTTGAGAAAATTGGATAAAGCGTCAGATGTTTTAAAAACCTTACCATTTTTTAACAACATAAGTTCGAATGAAGCAGAAAGTTATTCCGGTATGTTTCAATCATGGGAAAAAATAGTGGGTAAAAAACTAGCTGGATATTCCCGCATTAGAGATTTAGATAAAAATTCACTTATTGTTGAAGCAGATCACCCGGCAATCATTCAACTTTTACAGATGAATTACAGTCAAACTCTAAATAGATTGAATTTTAAATATCCCGATCTAAAAATTTCAGATATTCGTATTTTGTTGAAAAATCCAGATTTTGAAATTGAAAATTCGAAAAAACCTTCTACTTTAGCGGGTGATACGGATAATGTAGAGAATAACAACAGGAAACCTGTTGATTTAAATAGCATTGATAACGAAATTTTTAAAGAACTCCTGTTGAAAATGAAGAAAAGATCCTAGGTCTTAGTACCAATAGTTGACAATAGGGGAATTTAAAATTTATATTAACTGGAATTATAAATTTGTGTAATCAAAATTTCTTTATCCATATATTCAGGAGTATTCGATGAAAAGAACATATCAACCAAGCAAGGTTAAACGAAATAGAAAGTTCGGATTCCGAGCTAGAATGAAAACTAAGTCCGGTCGGGCTGTTTTAGCAAGAAGAAGAAGAAAAGGTAGAACTAAACTTTCTGTAGCTGATGAGAAAAAACCTTACTAAGAAAGAACGAATAGGTAAAAGGTCAGATCTTAAATATATATTTGCATCGGGAAAGAGAATTTCCTGTAAAGGTGCAAAAATATTATATGTAAAAAATGATCTGGCCTTTAATCGATTTGCAGTTGCCCTAGTAAGAAAATACGGCAATGCTGTGGAGCGCAATAGATCTAAGCGTTTTATGAGAGAAATCTACAGGGATTGTAAATATTCAATTATTCCTGGTGTAGATATAGTTGTGGTTTTATATCCGGGAGATTTTTCTTTTTCTGATAGAAAAAATCAGTTTTTTTCCTTATTAAAGAGGGGAGAACTTGTTCAGTTTAATTAAAAACTTAATTAAATATCTCTTAATTGGAATTATTTTATTCTATAAAAAACTAATATCTCCATTATTGCCAAATAGCTGTAGGTTCTACCCTACATGCTCAACGTATTCTTTAGATGCAGTAAAAAAGTATGGACCTTTTAAAGGTCTTTATTTATCTTTTAGACGTATAATCAAGTGTCACCCCTTTCATCCAGGCGGACATGATCCTCTACCATAGAGAAAATTGGAGTAATTATGGATAAACGAACTCTTCTGGCAGTTATTCTGTCGGTTATTGTTATGACAGGTGGATATTTAATTCAAAATAAATTTAACCCACCGGTACCAGTAGTAGAAACTGAGATAGATATACCAACAGAGATTGTTGTTGAAGAATCTGTTAAAAGTGAAAATGTACAGAATACAGTTTCAGATTTTGTCGCTCTTGAAGAAAATATTCCCGCCAGAAGTATTGAAGTTAATACTGATAAATATAAGATAACTTTTAATACATCAGGCGCTTCAATTTCATCTTTAATTTTAAAAGAATATACAGACTACAGCACTGAAATGAATGTAGAAATGGTCAATAGTATTGATGATTCATTTCCCGCTTTTAATGTGAGTTTTGACGAAAATTATAATTCAATAATGACTGATAATTTTCACTACTCCGATAAAGGATATGGAGTATATGAGTTTTACAGAGATTTCCAGCAGAAAAATAGTGATGGAACTCTTGGAGAATCTTTTAGAATTATCAAAACATATACGTTTCTTGAAAGTGAATATGTTTTTAAGATTGATGTTTCTGTTATCAATTCTCCCTATAGAAGTTATGCTCTTTCATTTGGACCAGATATCGGACCTACATTTAAAAAACTCGATAATAGAAATGAATTTAGAAAGTATTATTCATTTTCCGAGGGAAAAAAGACTAATCATAAACTCAAAGGCGATAGTGAAATAATTACTAATAATGTTGATTGGGCATCAATCAATGGAAAGTATTTTTCACTGATTGTACTGCCGGAAAACAGGATAAGTTCTATTACATTTGAGAAAAACAGTATTGCTTCCTATGAATATTCTTCAGAAATGCATATTTCCAATAATATTACTACGAATAATACCAGTGATAGTTTTTATGTATATGTAGGACCAAAAAGTACTGATGTTATGGAGCTCTATGATTCGGCTGATAAAAATGCTTTTGCTCTGTCTGAGAGCAATTTTTCCGGTGTAATTGATTCTTCAACAGTACCGGGATTGGGATGGTTGTCCAATATCCTCAAGTACATCCTTATATTCATCAACAAACTAATACCAAACTATGGTATTGCTATAATAATCCTTACATTGCTTATAAAAGTTATATTTTATCCTATTACTCATAAAAGTATGGAATCAACAGGTAAAATGCAAGCTTTACAGCCCAAATTGAAAACACTACAGGAACAGTACAAGAGTGATCCACAGAAACTCAATGCGGCTACGGCAGAACTATATAAGAAAGAGGGAGTTAACCCTCTTGGCGGCTGTCTGCCCATGCTTATACAGATGCCTATCTTTTTTGCACTATATGGACTATTAAACAGTTATTTCGGATTGAGAGGTGCTGTTTTTATTCCGGGTTGGATTGATAATCTTTCTATGCCGGAATCTGTATACACATTACCCTTTGCCATACCTTTCCTCGGATGGACAGCGGTTAGAATACTGCCATTTCTCTATCTGGGGACACAGCTGGCAATGTCCAAAATTACTCAGGCCGGTCAAACGGGTGCACAGAGTAATTCACAAATGAAAATGCTTACTTTAGGTATGCCTATAATGTTCTTCTTTATTCTGTATGATATGCCTTCCGGTCTTCTAGTTTACTGGACTGCAACGAACCTGCTTTCAGCAGTTCAGCAACATATAATAAACAAGAGTAAGGCTAAAAAATCTTAAAGTAAGCTTCGGGTTATTGCAGATAATGAATGACAACCAGGAGTTGACTATGATAAAAGAGTTTGAAGGTAAGACCGAAAAGGATGCAATTTCCAAAGCTGTATCCGAACTCGGTCTCCAGCAGGACGAATTTGATGTTGAAATTTTAGAAACAGTATCAAACGGATTTTTTAAGAGAGGATCTGTTAAAATTCGAGTGCACGTGGAGAATGATAAAGAAATTTCTCCCCAGTTAAAATTTGACAATGATCTTGAAATGGAAACGGCTAAGTTTGTATCCAATGTTATTGAAAAAATGGGTTTTCCAGGGAAAGTTTCTGTCAATTTTAGAGATGAAAGAAAAATTGGTTTAGATATTAAATCAGATCATTCTGCCATTTTAATCGGAAAGAAAGGTAAAAACATGGATGCCATTCAACTATTGGCCAATGTTTATCTTGGAAAAATATCTTCAGGAGATGAAAAACCTGCAAGGGTTATTATTGATTCTGAAAATTATAGAAGAAGAAGAGAAGACAGCATTATCAGAATGGCTCAGAAAACAGCTGAACAGGTATGCAGGTCAAAGAATTCAAAACTTCTCGAACCGATGAATCCCTTTGAGAGACGCCTAATTCATACAGCCTTAAATGAAATGACTGATGTCATTACAAAAAGTGAAGGTGATGGTTTATATAAACAGGTGAGAATTATATACAAGGGAAGTCGTGAATAGATTTACCCTGTGGATAAAATGTTTATAACATTAAAAAAATGCAGCAAGTACATAAAATATATTTTAAGTACTGCTGCATTTTTATTTATAATATGAATTCTTATGCACAAAATTTTATAAATATTCCTTTATTTCAATAAAAAACAATTTAAGATGAATTTTTATTAATAACAATGAATTCACCTTAAATTACAAATTTTTATGAATATGCCTGTTAATAAGTTGTTAATAAATATTCTTTAAGAGCTTTATTATCATTACTTATCAATGTCGAAACCTTCTCTCGGCTCTCTAATTTTTTTAACTCTTCAGGCAATTGTGGCTTAACATTTATGACTTCTTCAATAACTTCTGTAAATTTCCCAGGATGTGCTGTAGATAATACCATCATTTTAGTGTGAGGATTTTCCTGCTTATACAATTCTGCTGCACCGTATCCCACAGCTGTGTGAGGGCACATAATGTATCTCTCTTCGTCATAAATTTTTGCAATTATCTTTTTTGTATTTTCATCAGATATGGAATAAGCGGAAATTTTACTTTTAAAATTATTAACATCATCATTGAAAAGATGTGACATTCTCTCATAGTTACTGGGAGAGCCGACATCCATTGCATTGGAGATAGTATGAATTGAAGATATTGGAGTATATTTACCATTTTTAAGATATTGTGGAATTACATCGTTGGAATTTGTGGCTGCAATATATTTCTTAATTTCGAGTCCCCAGGATTGAGCGTATAGACCGGCAGTAAGATTTCCATAATTTCCACTGGGAACAACAAACGCAGTATCTGCATATGTATCCTTAATTTGTGAATAAGCCCATGCATAATAAAAAGATTGAGGAATAAGTCGCCCCAGATTGATGGAATTGGCAGAGGAAAGATTAATCTTTTGTGTTATATCACTATCGGTAAATGCTTCTTTCACCATTCTCTGACAATCGTCAAAAGAACCCTCAACTTCCAGAGCTTTAATATTTGATCCAATTGTTGTTAATTGCTTTTCCTGAAGAGGGCTGACTCTTCCTGAAGGATATAAAATGACAACTTCAATGTTTTCTTTGCCTACAAATGCCTGAGCTACTGCTGACCCTGTATCTCCCGATGTTGCGGTTAATATAACAGCTTTTTTCTCTTTTTCCTCAAGTAGAGTTTCCATAGCCAAAGCAAGAAACGATGCTCCGTAATCTTTAAAAGCACAACTGTTACCATGGAATAATTCTAATATGGAAATATCATTATTAAGATTCACTATTTTCGGAGAAAATGTATAAGCTTTTTCAGCAATTTTTTGAGCTTGTCGCGGAGTAAAGGTATCTGAAAGTAATGAAGCAGTCATTTTTGATGCAATTTCTACAAAACTGGTGTCCTTTGTAAATGAATTGAACAAATCTTTTAGATCTGCAGTTTCTTCCGGTATGAATAATCCCCCATCCTGAGCAAGACCTTGAAATAATGCCTGTGAAAAATTCACAATATTGTTTTTGTCACGCGTACTTTTGAAATTCATAAAATGATCTCCTAACCAATAAAAGTTTTATGTATAGTATTGAGAGCTTTGATTTTATCTTTGCTTTCAATAACTAAGGATATATTTCTTTCGCTCGATCCCTGGGCTATAGCCAGAATATTTATTTCACTGTTTCCCAATGAACTGAAAAGTTTTCCAGAAATTCCGGTCATTCCTTTCATATTTTCACCGATGACAGCGATTATCTCAAGATTATTTCTTACATCAATTCGGTTAATTTTTTTTGTTTTTATTTCATATTCCAGTTTTTTATTTAAATGCTTTAGAGCTCGTTCTACTTCAAATGAACGGCATACAATGCATATGCTGTGTTCAGATGAAGCCTGGGTAATCATTATTATATTCACTTCCGCTTCAGCCAGTGCGCCGAATATAGATGATGCTACACCGGGTATACCCAGCATTCCGCCTCCCTCTACATTTATAAAAGAAACACTGTCTATTGAAGCTATACCAGTTATGGCTCTTTCTCTTTCTACAGGATCAGTACTTATTATTGTTCCCGGAGCTGTTGTGTTTAATGTATTTTTGATTTTAACGGGGATATTTTTGTCTATGGTAGGCATCAGAGTATAGGGATGGATAACTTCAGCACCGAAATATGACAATTCCATAGCTTCTTCAATACTGAGTCTGGGAATAACAAAAGAATTTTTTACTATTCTAGGGTCAGCCGTAAGTACACCATCGACATCAGTCCAAATTTCTACAATTTCGGAATTCATAGCGGCACCGATTATAGAAGCTGTGTAGTCGCTACCATTTCTTCCCAGAGTGGTTGTAATTCCTTTTTCCGATCCGGAAATGAATCCTGTAATCACATAAAGGGTGTCTGAATCCTTTAGTTTCTCTCTGATCTTCAGATAACTATCTTCGAGAAATACATGGCTGCTACCGTAATTATCATCAGTTATAATAATTTCTCTGGCATCGATCATTCGGGCTTTTCTCCCACAACAATTGAGATGTGCCGCAGCTATTGTACAATTAAGTCTTTCACCAAAACTCATAATAAGATCACCGGTTCTTAAAGAACACTCCTGTACAAGTTCTATACCGTGAAGGATATCTTTTAATTCATCGAGAAGATATGAAACATTTTCTTTAATTAAACTCTGCTCATCTGTAGAAAATAAATATTCAATTGAATTGTAGTGTATTTCTGTTATTTGAATTAACTGTTTTTTATAATCACTATTGCCCGATTCGGCATTTTCGGAAGCTTTAATGAGTAAATTGGTAATCCCTTTCATAGCAGATAATACAATATAATGATTTGTTTTTTCATCTTGAACTATTTGTAATGTTTTTTTAATTCGTTGTCCGTCAGCTAATGAGCTGCCGCCAAATTTCTGCACCTTCATGAGATTCCTCTATTGATGTTATTTATTCCATACTATATCTTTTTCTCAAAAGATAAGAATATATAGTTAGCAATTATATATAAACAGAAAGGTGTTTTCCATGCATAAATATTTAGTTGAGGGAGGTTTTCCCATAAAAGGGAAAATTAAAGCAAATGGTAATAAAAATGCCGCTCTTCCCTGCATAGCAGCTACACTTCTCACAGATGAAGAAGTTATTTTAAGAAACATACCGGAAATTGAAGATGTTCTGGTTATGTTTGAAGTATTAAAATATCTTGGTTGTGATGTTGAAAAACTTAAAGACCACGAATATAGAGTTAAAACCAATGATATAAAGACCAGTGAGCTCCCTGCAGATTTATGCAGTAGAGTGAGGGCTTCAATTCTCTTTGCCGGTCCCATTCTGGCGAGAACAGGGAAAGTTATTCTGCCACCCCCCGGTGGTGACGTTATTGGACGCAGACGACTGGACACTCATTTTCTAGCACTTACAGAATTGGGAGCTAGAGTCGAAATAGACGGTGTTTTTAAATTTACAGCCAACAAATTAATAGGTGAGGATATTTTTCTCGATGAAGCTTCGGTAACAGCTACTGAAAATGCCATTATGGCTGCAGTTTTAGCTGAAGGAGAAACAGTTCTTTCCAACTGTGCATCTGAACCTCATGTACAGGATCTCTGTAATATGCTCAATTCTATGGGGGCGGAAATTACCGGTATCGGTTCCAATATTCTCAGAATTAAAGGAAAGAAAAAATTAGGTGGTACTGATTTCAGAATTGGTGCTGACTTTATGGAAGTGGGATCTTTTATAGGATTATGCGCTGTCACTGGCGGAGAACTGGAAATCACTGATGCAGACCCACATTTTTTGAGAATGACCAGGTTGGGATTTAACAAACTGGGAATTAACTGGCAGCAGGATGAAAGTTCTGTTTTTGTACCATCAAACCAGAAGTTAAAAGTTGTTTCTGATATAGGGGGAGGGATTCCCCACATTGATGATGCTCCATGGCCGGGTTTTCCACCGGACCTCACTAGTATTATGACAGTAGTTGCCACACAGGTTGAGGGAACAATACTTATACATGAGAAAATGTTTGAGTCTAGAATGTTCTTTGTTGATAAGCTCATTGGGATGGGAGCCGGGATTATTCTTTGTGACCCTCATAGAGCGGTTGTATCAGGTCCTAGTAGGCTACGGGGGGATAAACTTGTTTCCCCCGATGTAAGAGCCGGTATGGCCATGGTTATTGCTGCTCTTTGTGCTCAGGGACAAAGTGAAATACACAATGTTTACCAGATTGAACGGGGATATGAAAATATTGTAAACCGTCTAAACTCACTGGGAGCACAAATAACGAGAATCAAAGATATTTAAAACAAATAGAGGGGCTTTTTTCAAAGCCTCTTTTTTTTTCCACAATTTATTCAAGATATTCAGAATTTATCCACAACTTATCCACAATTGAATTAAGTCTTTGAAATATTTGATAATTCTAGTAAATATAAAATATTTCCTTATATAGTAGACATTTAATATCATTTAACTTGGTTGGTTTAATATTTTATATAGAACGTAATATTCAATTATTAATCTGTTATATTTATTGTTCACAAGTTATCCACAACTAAATTGTGAATTAATTGTGTATCCTTTATCTCTCACAGTACGGATAACTTTAAATCCACTTTCGGGAACAATTTTTGAAATTTTCTTTCTAATTGAATTTAAATACACATCAATGACCCTGGAATTGGTATTTTCTATCTCTAGATGGTAATAGATGCTTTCTTTGCTGATAATTTTATCCATGTTGTTTGCCAGGATATAGAGAATCTTATATTCATTTACTGTGAGAGAAAGTGTAGTAGTATCACCGGATATCGAGTTGTTAGAAAAAGATATCGTCATATTATCAATACACAATTTGTCGTTGTTAACAAATCTCATGGCTCTGGTTTCCAGTTCATTAAAAGTCCAGGGATTTTTCAAATAATCACACGAGCCGTGTATAAAGGATTTTTCTATAAAACAGACATCGCCATAAACCATGAATGGAGTATATTTAAAATTATTGTATTTATGACATATATTAATTTCTGAAAAGGGAATAATAAACATATCTGCAGATCTATAGGGGATATCACTGATTAAATAAGTAAAATTGAAAGTATTTGTATAATTATGAATATTTATTCGATTAATTATTTCTTCTGAGGGAAGAATAAAATTCAGTATTTTCCTCATAAAAAAAGGGTCCAAAAAGACCCTGTTACTTTAACCCAGAAAAACCTGACCGCTATTATCTATAGCTAGAATGGTTTTACATTCACTGCATCTGAAACGACCGGCACGGCTTGCTTTTAATTTTTTTGAACAAATTGGACATCTGAATATTTTTGGAAAAACATCGCTTTTTGGTGCAGTTCCATCGGGACCAAAAAACTCAACTGCTTCATCGAGACTATCCTGGATGTTGAAAAATTGTGAGAAACCCAGTAATTGAAAGACTTCATATACTTTAGGCTGGATTTCCAGCAAAACAAGATCTCCACCTCTTGGTTTAACCGACTTCAAAAAAGCGGTAAAGGAACCAATACCGGTACTGGAAACATAATTAAGTCCACCGCAGTGGAAAATCAATTTTGTATAACCGGCTTCAATAGCTTTCGTAACTCTCTTTTGGAAAAAGTTTGAGTTGTATGTGTCTATGTATCCGGTTAGATATAAAACCAGACATCCTTTTGATGTCGGTATACTCTGCAGTCTTATCTTGAGACTGTCATCTTTTTCTTCGTCAAATCCTGGTACAATATTATTGTTGTTGCTCATGCTACCTCTTCATTTTCACATATTGAAAGTGAAGTATTCAAAATGTATCAATTTCTATTCTATTTATCGGCAATGTTTTTGTCAAATATTATATTGAAAAAGAATAACTATGTTTAGAATAAATAATTTTTCTATTCTTAGTATATAACAAGTATAGATTATTTAAAACAATATGGCATCTATATTATTATAAGATTGTATTTCTTTAAGAGGAATATTATTATTTTATTGAGGTTAATTCTATGAAAAAAGCAATATTACTCACTGCAATTGTAATTAATATAATGGTTGTATCTCTGTTCTCTGAAACTGTTGATCTTAATTCATTTATTAATCTAGATATTTCACTGAAAGAATTGAGCCGTTCTGAACCGGAATTCCTTGATTCAATCATCTCTTCTGATAAATATATTATCGTGGAGGGGACTATATCATCGATTACAGAAATTGAACGATCTGAAAATAATCTTATTCTGGATATTCACATCATCAATGGAGAGTGGATAGGTCTCGAAAAGGTTGAAGTTTACAAGTGTATCATCAATGTGTCGGGATTGTTTTGGGAGAAACGTTTTCCTAAAAGAAGGCCGAGAGAGCTTACTGATGAGCTAGTGCTGGTCAATGATCAGATAATGGTAATAGGTAAAGTCCAGGACTATGTTTTGGATAACTCTTCATTAACTGCTGTAGTAAATGCAGAACACATCAGAAAAAATCAATAAAATACAATATGATTCCTATTGATACTCGTGTTTTTTGCAGACATATAATCTGCTCTAATAATAGTTTGTTTTAATTCCCGGATATTTCCCGGCCATGAATGTTTCAGTAGTTTTAGTACGGCGCTCTGGGATATTTGTTTCTGGCTATTCAATTCATTTAGGAAGAACTTGGACAAATCGAATATATCCTCTTTTCTTTCACGCAGCGGTGGTATATTTATTACCAGTGATGTAATTCTATAATAGAGATCTTCACGGAATCTACCTTCGATCATTTCGCTTTTCAAATTTTTATTTGTAGCTGTTATAAGGTTAAAGTCAGATTTATTTTCAGATGAATCCCCCACTCTTGTGAATATTCCATCTTCTAAAACCCTCAAAAGTTTTACCTGGGCAGATTTGGATAATTCTCCAATTTCGTCTAAGAATATTGTTGTTCCATCAGCTTGTTCAAACAATCCGGATCTATTTATTGAATCCGTATATGCCCCTTTGATTGTACCGAATAATTCCGATTCAATCAGGTTTTCCGGTATGGCACCGCAATTTACGGCAACCATAGACTTTTTCATTTTAAAATTTTGTCTATGAAGTGCTTTTGCAGTCAGTTCTTTTCCAGTTCCTGTCTCTCCACAGAGGTGAACATTCAGTGCATAACCCCGGAAGTTGACTATCTCCCTTTTAAGATTAACAACGGATTTTGAATTTCCTATTATATTATTTACCGAAGAACAATCATAACTACTAATATCTTTTTCATTAGGGCTTTTATAGAGAATTCCTTTTATGCATTCAATCAGTATACTTTTGTCTTTTTTCTTATGGAGGAAGCTGTATGCACCGTTTTTCACCATGGAAACTACAAAGGGGAGTGATATGGTTTCAGATATAAAAATAACGGGAATATATTTGAGAGTCTCAAGCATAGGATTTAAAAAATCATTGCTTATTCCAATGTAATCCGGATTGATCAATACAATATCAGAGAGAGGTTTCAGGCGATGAAGATCAGATATACTATCAAAGGAAATCTGCTTCAGTAGGCAGTAATTAGGTAACCAGCTGCTTAAATCATTGTAAAATAAAGGATCTTTATCTACATAATATATAGTTATCATGAAACAATTATACTTCAAAAATAAACAACTAGAAATGGGGGATATTAGTAAATATTTTTACCCAAATCTCCCATATATTAGATTTTCATATACTCGTACACTGTGTGCCAGTCTGTAGAAGTCTTTTCGGAAATCATTTTTCCACTCTTCTCTGAAAATAGCGGAAATAGAAGTGAAAAGCCCAGAATTGAAGAGACAAAGCCGGGAATGAAGATAAGTAGAGAGGCACAGTATATCCCGGTTAATGCAAAAAAGGATTTTCCGGGGAAGAATCCTTTATTGCAGTTGTCTTTAATTATGAATGTTAGAGTTTTAATTCGGGTTATGGAGAAAAATAAACCAATCAGAGAAAGACTGCATATAATACCCATAATGAGATACAAGCCGAAAATATTTGTCAAAAATATGGTGATGAAGAGATCCACTACCTGTATTATCGAAACAGCGAGAAGTAAATATATAATCAGCACAGCTTTAGAGTCTTTCAAAATATTCAGAATGAATTGGATACTCAACATAGGTTTACCTCAGGAAAGTTTAAAGAGTTTATAAATAATTAGTGTTATATA
>JADGDJ010000312.1 GCA_016744925.1 Spirochaetaceae bacterium | reverse complement strand
TCCCCATCGCATATACATCAAAGCCGTCAAAAAATAGACCGGGCGCTGTCTTTGCCCCAAATCCTGCGTTATCCTCCAACATTAAAATACTCAAGTACAAAAGTACTCTGCGTTTTTAATGTTGTCGTCTGCCTTGACTTTGGGGCAAATACAGCGCCCTAGCTTTGTGAAAGATTAAATATAAAAATATCTTATATGCAGTTTTTCATATTCACGCTTATACTTTTAAGTGTGGAGGGTTTCTATGGTCTTGGAATTTTCTCTTCTCTTTATACTTCTCGGCAGTTTGGTTGCCCTTTTCTACTCATTGATCCGCAGTCGCTGGATTTACAGGCAGCCTGTACATGATGAAAAACTCAAAAAAATCGGTAATGCTATCGCCGATGGTGCTATGGCTTTTCTCTCAAGGGAATATAAGGTTCTCCTTCCCTTCGTTGCCATTGCTGCTGTATTTCTGGCAATTGGGAATAAGGGGACTCTCAGCTATCAGTCTCTGTCTTTTGTTCTCGGAGCGGCTTTTTCAGCATTGGCTGGTTTTATCGGTATGAAGGTTGCCACAGCTTCCAACAGCCGAACCACAGAAGCGGCGCGAACCGGTATCAATGAAGCCCTTAAAATCGCGTTTTCCGGCGGGAGCATTATGGGGATGACCGTTGTGGGGCTGGCTTTGATAGGCATTTTTATTGTTTTGATGATCTCCATTTCCTTCATGGAGGGCACGGTTTCAAATCTCCGTGAGATTATACTGCCTGTTTTATCAGGTTTCAGTTTAGGAGCTTCTTCTATGGCTCTTTTCGCCCGCGTGGGGGGAGGGATTTTCACAAAAGCCGCTGATGTTGGTGCCGATCTCGTTGGTAAAGTTGAAGCCGGTATTCCAGAAGACGATCATCGTAACCCTGCAACAATTGCCGATAATGTAGGAGACAATGTCGGGGATGTTGCCGGTATGGGAGCAGACCTCTTTGAGTCCTATGTCGGTTCACTTGTGGGGGCAATGATACTCGGTGCCGCCGTAAAAGCGGATTCATCCCTACAGATGAAGCTCGTATCCTTCCCTTTGCTCATGGCCGCCGCCGGAGTGGTGGCTTCGTTAATCGGAATTAAGCTAGTGCGGGTCAAAGAGGGGCAATCTCCTCAGAAGGCTCTCAATAGAGGAACTTTCGGAGCAGCGGCCATCGCTGCGCTGTTTGTCTACTTTATGAGTAATTTCTTTTTTGCCGGTGAAACTTTTCCTTTAGCTATGAGTTCTTTGAGGATTTTCTTTTCAGCTCTTCTGGGGATGGTCTCCGGTGTAGCCATAGGTCTACTGACAGAATATTTTACGGGAGTGAATACAAGACCGGTTAACGCCATTGTGAAAGCCTGCGAAACAGGTCCTGCTACAACGTTGATTACAGGTATGGGGATGGGCATGATGTCGGCTCTTCCTCCAGTTTTAATTATTGTTACAGCGATTCTCGCGGGAGACTTTCTTGCCGGATTGTATGGTATCGCCATTGCGGCACTGGGTATGCTTATGACTCTTGGTGTTCAGCTCGCCGTAGATGCCTATGGACCGATTGCTGATAATGCGGGGGGACTGGCTGAAATGTCAGAGTTTCCCCGTTCCGTGAGAGCTATTACTGATGAACTCGATGCTGTGGGTAATACGACCGCAGCCATTGGGAAAGGATTTGCTATAGGATCGGCAGCTTTGACTTCCATCATTCTCTTTACTGCTTTTCGGGAGCAGTTGGGCCTTACTATAATTGATCTGATGGATGTTAAAACACTTTCGGGAGTATTTCTCGGAGCCGTGATTCCCTACCTATTTTCGTCTATGGCTATGAATGCCATTGGTGATGCGGCATTTGCCATGATAGAAGAGGTCAGACGTCAATTTCGTGAAAAACCGGGAATCCTCAATGAAACAGAAGAGCCCGATTACAAACGGTGCATAGACATAAGTACTTCAGCGGCTCTTAAAAAAATGATACTACCCGGTCTCACAGCGGTGATTACACCTGTATTTATAGGATTTACAGGAGGGGTATATATGCTTTCCGGTCTTTTGATCGGTGTGACTGTATCGGGTGTTGTTCTGGCAATTTTTATGTCAAATGCCGGGGGAGCCTGGGACAATGCCAAAAAAATGATTGAAAACGGTGCTGCCGGAGGAAAAGGATCAGAATCGCACAAAGCATCTGTTGTGGGTGACACGGTAGGTGATCCATTCAAAGACACGGCAGGCCCGTCATTGAACATACTAATAAAGCTTATGGCTGTTGTTTCTCTGGTAATAGCGCCTATGCTGAAATCTTTCTGGAGGTTGTAAATGGACTTTGATATTCATCTCTATAAAATCCTTTATCCCAATAATGCTCTCGTGGCTTCTCAGTTGACCCCGGAGCAATTTGCCGATCACTACACAACGGGATCTGATAAATATTACAACGGTAAAGTCATCTTTGCCGAACTGGATCCCTCTTACAGAAACCCTTTTTTACCTATTGATGATGCATTGGCACATGTTACGCCTCATCCCGATGGAACACCCAAAGCCACTAAATTTATTGCCAATTACAGAGTGCTTGAACATGTGGATTTTAATGCTGTTCAAAAATTATATCTCTGTACAGCCCAAGGGTATATCCTACCTCTCGAATCGAGAGAATACAGCGAAGATGAAGATAGTGGCAATATCAGGATCTATGCGGAAATCTCCCCGATGAGAATGCTGATACTTTCAGATCTGGATTTTGTTCAATTCGGAAAATTTATAACCGATCCCAATGATTTTAAAAGTGCACCAGCTCAGTTTTATACGCAAATGAATGTTGATGTAGTAGATTTTCTAAACTATTTTAAGAATAATCCTTTTACCAACTCACCCATAGCCAGTATTCATCCCTCCTGCCTGAGAGACGCATATAACGAATTGCAAAAATACAAAGACAAACACAATAAAGGTCTCTGTCTCAACAGCACTCTCTCGACTATTCCCTACAAACTGATCAGGTTGGGATATATGTTCGCATCACAAAATCAAATGAAATATTTCGCCATGCCCGACATGGATTACATCGAACACTACCACTACAAGTTTTTTAGAAATATGTGAGGAGCGAGGCTCGCAGCTCCGAACAATGTGCAATTCAAGCGCAGCGCGTCTTTCGCCAGGCATTGTTTTTTCCCCGAGACTCATGAAGTCCTGCCGCCAGGACTGAACAAAGACTACGAGCCGGCGAGTAGACAACCAACCGAACAATGGGCAACCCAAGCGCAGCGCGCCTTTCTCCAGGCACTGTTTTTCCCGAGACTCGCAGCTGCGCATTATTTTAGATATAACTATTAGAGATAATCAGATTCTTTTGGTGTAAACTCGGCATTTTCTACCCACCAATGAGGTCTTTCAAGCATTTCTATAAGGTTTTCTATTGTTTTGATATGGTAAAGTTCCTGATTGGCCAGGTTTTTTAGAAGTTTCATAGCTTCTTCGTCTCCCGGGAGTTCAAGCTGATCTTTATAGAATTGAAATCCTTTTTTTTCGATCTCCAAGGCTGTTCGATAATCTTTCAGTTGATCTGTGGATAACTCAATATTATCCATATTTTGTCTTATTTCTTCAAAGACAGTAGTCACCCTTGGCAGAAAGGACTCATCGAGATTTTCAGATCCGCTTTTTCTCTTTAATATCTCTACTACTTTTCCATGTTTTGCCTCATCATCAGCGAGCATTGTAAAAATAGTTTTAACTCCTACAGTTGTTGCCTTCGATGCAAGATCTCTATATAGCTGTTCCGCATCATGTTCCATCTGTTCTGCAAATTCATACATATTCATAAGTTCCTCCTCAGGTTAGTCTTATCTATTTATAATATAAGCTTTATGTTCAGAATTTTCACAGAAATCATCTTAGTCTTTATTTAACACAAAACTAAAGAATTCCAAATCCACTGCTAATATAACTGTAATCATAATTCCCTATTGATTTAATGGGAGTAATGCTTGATACGGGAGAGCAGTATGATGCTGACCTCAGTCTTATGAGCGAGGTCATCGAAGCCAATGAACGGCAGAAGAAAAGGGTTGTTAATCGTATGGAAGAGACAATCGGTTCATTTGAAAACAGAATCGCTACCATACTGGGCCTCTCATATAAACCAATGACCAGAAAAGTCATTGAAAGTCCCGCCATAGCCATCATCAATGAGCTTATTTTAAAGGCGCTGAAGTTCAGGTTCACGATCCTGAGGCAATGGATAATTTCAAGAAACGATTTC
>JADGDJ010000054.1 GCA_016744925.1 Spirochaetaceae bacterium | reverse complement strand
GCTTAGGGTCGCTGAAGAACTTAAGAACTAGAAAAACCATATCGAATTTCTATTGACTTAATTTATGTAACGAGTTATTTATTTGAGATATGAAAAAGGTAGCTATTCTGGTAAATATACTTCTATTTGTATTCACAAGTATTTGTATCACAGAGATCCAGACTGATAAAACACAGACTGAAACGAACACCGCGTTTTATAGTGAATCTCATGAATCGCAATCTTCTGATCAAGACAGTTCTCTTCTCGTTTTGGAAGAATCTGAAGAAGAGACAGAATCCAGAGTCCGCATATATCCTCTTCAATTCATCACTATAAATAATGAAATATCCATATCTGTTTCTGTAAGCACAAATACTTCTTATCTCTCTCTGCCAATCGGGACAGACATCCAAGATCTTCCTCTCTCCCTCAGAGCTCCTCCCCTAGAAATTAATTCATTCGTTTAGACATCAACTACAAATTAATTTTAAACATCCTCAATGTATTACATATGTTGGAGGAGGAGATACACAATGAAAAACATTCATATTTCCGAGGTAATCAGTCGGAAAGAGCTCTCGATACTTAATGAAAATGACTCACTAAACACATACCTCAATCTGGATAAGCAAGAAGCCCAAGATCATTACATTCTAAATGACTTCAATATTCTCACAGGAATAATCAATGAAAAAGCGGTTCTTCAATTCATAAGCCCCATGCTGTGCCTAATTGATCAGCAAAAGGGTAATAACCTGATGAAAGGGCTAAAAGAGATACCCGTTTCCAGCATAGCCAATAAGAGTTTTACAGCGCTGAACATAAATGACAATCTATCCGATATTCTTGTTCTTTTTGCCCAAACGACAGAAAAGACACTTCCCGTTGTAGATGAATTGGGACAGTTATCCGGGAATGTAACAATTCAAAGTGTTCTGAACAGACTCTCATTCGATGCAGAAATTTCAGACTTGTTTAGAGAAAAGACTCTACAGGTTATCTGATGATGAAAGATACTACAATAATGACCGTTTCCGAGGTCGCTGAGTTTCTACATTTTTCTGAAAAAACGATCTTAAAGCTTGCTCAAAAGGGAGAGGTTCCCTGTTTCAAAATAGCTAGTAAATGGCGATTTTCTAAACCGATTCTAAAAGCATGGATCGACAACCAGATGGAATATGTGCACTAGAGAATTTATCCCTTATTTCTTTGCCATAATTATAATCCTGCTACACATTATCTATTTTACAGGGATGGTAATATGAAAGGAAAAGCTGGTCACCGGGCTGGAAGGGATATCTCTGGAAGCCTGTGTTAATTAGTTACGATCTTAGTGCTATTTACAAAATGACACCTTAATAACCAATAGTTTCAGCCGGATACACTATAATTATAATTATGCTGTTATTTAAGGATCACCTGAATGAAAATATTCGATAGAAAAAGTCTGCAAAGATATGTCTTTCTGCTTCTATTTTTTCTATTCTCACAATATTTTTTAGTATCACAGGAAAATGACAGCACGATTCGAATCGGAGTTTTTCAAAATGAACCTTTAATTTTTATTGATGATCATGGACAGCCCCAGGGTGTTTATGCAGATATTCTCCGGGAAATTGCCCAATTGGAATCATGGGACCTGGAATTTGTAAAAGGATCATGGGCAGAGGGGTTGGAAAGGATCACAAAAGGCGAAATTGACCTTATGACAAGCATAACCCCTCTTGAAAGCAGAATATCTTTTATGGATTTTTCTACTGAAAACATTATCTCCCTATGGGGACAGGTTTATACAGGAGGTGGAAAACAGATCGAATCGCTTTTTGATCTTCAGAATAAGCGTGTGGCAATTCTCCAGAATGGTGTAAACGGGATTAATCTCCAGAAGCTTTGCGGGGGATTCAGCATTAAAATTGAGATTGTAGAATGCGATTCTTACAGAGAAGTGATAACTCAAATTACAGAAGGAAACGTTTTTGCCGGAGTCGTTAATAATATAAAAGGGTACAAGTTTGAAGAGGAATTTCCTATTCAAAGAACTTCTATATTTTTCTCTCCCTTCCCCCTTCTTTTTGCTGCTCCCAAAGGACGGAATTCCGAATTAATTATTACGATTGATAACTATATTTCAAGCTGGAAAGTGGATGAGGATTCTCCATACCACAGGATTCTGAATCAGTGGATTTACAATTCTACTGAAGATATTTCTATTATCCATTGGAACTTGATAATACTAGCTGCCGCTTCGATTTTATTCATGGTGACCATACTGCTTTTAATGCGCATTCAGATAAATAGAAAAACTAAAGACCTTCAGAAAAGCAGAGAGCAATACAGAGCGATTGTCGAAGATATGCCAGTTCTGAATTGTCGATGCGACAAGGAATATAAAATTGTATTTGTGAATAATGCCTATTGTCAGTTCTTTTCAAAAACTTATGACGAAATGATCGGTCAAAATATTTTCTCTTATATTTTTAAAGAAGACCGGAATGAAGTGGAAAAAAAAGTGGAATTATTGACTATTGAGAATCCAACTAGTATGAACATTAACAGAAATATACTAGAAAACGGTGATGTCCGATGGATACAGTGGATCAATAGAGCATTATTTGACAAAAAAGGAAATAGAACGGCTTTTCAAACAATCGGCCAGGATATTACCGAAATAAAAAAATCAGAAGAAGAACTGTACAAATCCAGGAGGATTTGAGTACCACTCTCGATTCCATTGGAGATGCTGTCATTGTGACTGACCTCTACGGAATTGTGAAACGGATGAATCCTATTGCTGAAGAACTCTCAGGATGGACAGTCATAGAGGCAATAAACAAACCTTTCGAAGATGTTTTTAACATAGTCAACGAGTTTACCGGCAAGACAATTGAAAACCCCGTACACAGTATATTATCAGAAAAGGAAATTGTAGAACTGGTAGATCACTCTGTACTCATCTCAAAGGATAACATTGAATTCCATATATCGGAATCTGGTGCTCCCATCAGAAATAAAGAGGGAGAGGTCAGCGGCGTAGTCCTGGTGTTAAGAGATATAACTGATAAGTTTATACTACAGGAACAGCTGGACCATAGAAACAAAATGGATGCTGTCGGAGAGCTGGCCGGAGGTATGGCTCATGATTTCAATAATGTTCTGAGCGGAATATTAAGCGCTTCTCAATTATTAAAGCTGCCAAAACACAAGCTAAATGAAAAAAGTTTAAAATATGTAGAAATGATTATTCAAGCTTCAATCCGGGCTTCCAATCTTATAAACAAACTTCTCACGTTCCGTCGAAAAGGAAAAACATCAACAACAAGCCTCCAGATGAACCGGATTCTCGATGATACTGTTGCTATCCTGGAAAGAACAATTGATCGAAAAATATCTATCACTCTGAATAAGGCTGCATCAGATCAGACCTTTCTCGGAGACTTATCCGCTTTGGAAAGCGCTTTTCTCAATCTGGGTATCAATTCAAGCCAAGCCATGCCGAATGGTGGACAAATTCGTATTGAAACTGACAATATTTATCTCGATCAAAAATACTGCAATGCTAGTTTTTTTGATATTGTCCCTGGAAAATATATAAAAATAGATGTGAAAGATACTGGTTCCGGCATATCTCAAAATGATCAGAAGAAAATATTTGAGCCATTCTTTACGACAAAAGAGGTTGGCCAGGGGACAGGTCTCGGATTGTCCGCAGTATACGGAACGATTCTTAACCACAAAGGGATTATCGATGTAGAAAGTCAAATTAATATCGGTACAACATTTTCCATTCTGCTTCCCTGTACAGGTTACGTAGAAGATAAAATTGAGTTGAAGAAACCGATTGTCACCGGGCTGGGCACCATTCTACTAGTGGATGATGAAGGATTTAATCGGATTATTAATAGTGATCTACTCAAGGAATTAGGATACAGAGTTCAAATTGCTGAAAATGGGCGAGAAGCCATTGAGATTTATCAAGAACAAAGAAATGAAATTGATCTGATCCTTATGGACTTTATTATGCCGGAGATGAATGGAAAAGAAGCATTTCACAAACTGAGGGAAATAAATCCCCAATGCAAGGTAATTATTGCTTCGGGATTTACGAAAGATGAAAATATCAGTGATCTCAAAAAAATCGGTTTGGCGGGCTTTATCAAAAAGCCCTTTAAAATAGAGGAGTTAAGTCGAATTCTGAACGATGTTTTACGAGGAGAAACACTTTGAAAAAGGAACAGATAATTTTCACTTTTTTCATTTTCGCGTTAACTGAATTATTATTCAGTGAAACACATAACATCGTTTTGCTGGAAACTATGAATGTCCCAGTCGTCAACATTCATTCCCGTGCGATACAGGACCAGCTTCAGGTATTATCTGATAAAACAGGTATGATTTTTGATTTAGAGGTTTTAAAAGGTGGTGGCAACCGAGACCACTGCTCCGAAATATTAAAAACCTATCTTGAGTCAAAAGATCCCGATATCGTTTTGACTATAGCGACCCTGGCAACTCAAGTAGCTGTAGAGGCCTTAAAAAGCACAGATCTCCCCATATTATTTTCTGTCGTCATGGATCCCGTGGGATCCGATATAGTCGAGGAAGTGGGGGTTCCCAGTGGGACAAATGTAAGCGGTGTAGTATACACTCATCAGCGGGATACAAAAGTCGAAATGGTCATGCGGATTCTCAATAACTCCTATCGAAATAAAAGCATTAGATTCGGTTTTATCAGCACTGATTATCCTTCTTCAATAGGAGATCTTCAACTCTTAAATGAGGTAGCTGAAGTATATGGCAATATCGAATTTGTATCCTATATCTTCCCCTATGAGCCTATACCGGACAGATTATCTGAAGTTCTAATTAATTTTCAAAAGGGTATAGATGAAATAAAGGATGATATTGATTTTTTCTGGGAAGCTGGTGGTCCATTGGGAGAGGTGGAAAGAGCCATACAACTATTAAAGGATTCAGGAGTCCCTGTAATTCACGGAAATAGACCGCGTTCTGTAGAAATGGGAGCCCTTGTGTCAATTGCAACTAATTATCAGGAAACAGGTCTCCAGATAGGAGAAATGGTAGAGAAGATATTGAATGGCACAGAAGTTGGATCAATTCCCGTAGCGACTCCCAGAAGATTCGATCTTCACCTCAACAAAAAAACTGCAGAGGAATTAGGATTGAAAATTCCTTCACATATTCTGATGATCGCCGGTGATAATATTTATCAATGAAAAGGATTATCCATTGAAAAAATCGAATAGAATGATAAGAAACATTATCATCTCCTTAACAATAATCATTTCTATCAGTTTTACTTTTTATGGGAAAAAGCTTCTCGATAACTTACAGCAACTGAGAATTTCGGAAATTGATCTGTTTACTGAAAGTCAAATGCTGAACCAGGATTTCAGCAATTTTCAGAGAGCACTGGGATTCGGGGGGTTCATTCACAATATAAAAGAATATCTGCTCCACAGAAAACCGACCCAATTGATTATCCTTGAGGCTAATGTAGAGGAGATTGAATATTCTTATAATAATTTAAAGGCATTCTATAAAGATAACGAATCAAAACAGGCTTTGGATTCTCTGGATCAATTTATTCAGGAGATCCATAATAGTTATAATATTTTGAAACAGCCGGAAAACCGCGATCTGACTTCTCAGGTTCTAAACCGTTTATTAGACCTTGAATCCCCGGAAACTCTAAGCACTCTGGTAACCCTCGAGACATTTAAAGATAATTACAATAGACGTGCGCTCAATAATATACAGGCGAGTATAGAACACATTGTCTCCACATTATTATTAGCTAGTATTCTCATTCCCATGATTTTACTGATCGGGATATATTTGACATATCTACTGAATCAGTCCTACAAAACCAGTCAGGAGTTAGAAAGTTCAAGACTTCAACTTCTTGAAAGTGAAGAATGGCTTGAAGCAACGGGTCGGACAGCCAAAGTAGGCGGATGGGTATTGAAAGCCACGAGTAATGCTGTTATATGGACTAAAGAGACATATAATATCTTCGACAGATCAAATATGACTAAAATAACCCTTGAAGAATTTTTAACACATTTTCCTGAAGACAATAGAAAAAAACTACTAAATTGTCTAGATAGGGCTTTCATTGACGGTGCAGCGTTTGAACTCGAATTGCCTTATGTAAAAATTCACGGAGATCTCGGTTTTGTTCACATAATATGCAGTCCTCATAAAGAACAAAACAGAGTGATCTCTTTACAAGGGACAGTTCAGGACATCACCGAAAGAAAGCTTCTGGAAGAACAGCTTCAACAGGCTCATAAAATGGAAGCAATAGGAATACTCGCCGGCGGTATAGCTCATGATTTTAACAATATGTTAAGCGGGATTATGAGTGCTTCACAATTAATTTTATTACATGATCGAAATCCCCATTCTAAATCCAGAAAATATGTAGATATAATAATTGAAGCATCAACCAGAGCAGCAGACCTTACAGCCCAATTACTCAATTTCAGTGGTAAAATAATTCTAAAAAAGACAAGAATAGATATTTTTAATATTATTGATTCCGTGCTGGAAATAATGAGAAGAACCATAGATAAAAATATTATTTTTTTGGTCGAAAAAGATATGGAACAGTGTTTAGTTTTCGGGGATCAAACATCTTTACAGAATGCTATCATGAATCTGTGCATAAATTCGAGTCATGCCATGCCGGAAGGAGGAAAGCTCAATATCCTGGTAAAAAGAGTTCATTTGAACAGTGGAATCTTTGACTCAACGACTTTTAACCTGAATGAGGGTGATTACTGTGAATTAATCATTAAGGATACTGGTTTCGGTATTTCCAAAGATTATATAGCTAATATTTTTGATCCTTTTTTTACAACAAAAGAGATCGGGAAAGGTACTGGTCTGGGTCTGGCTTCAGTATACAAGACCATTATTGATCATCATGGTTCGATTGTTGTTGAAAGCGAAATTGGTATTGGAACAGAATTCCGAATACTGATCCCCTGCGTAGATGGTGAATATAAAATAGAACATAAAGAGAACCACGTCATTCGTGGAACCGGGTTGATCTTAATTGTTGATGATGAAAAAATCTTAAGGGAAACAAGCCGTTCTATTATCGAAGATCTGGGCTATTCTGTTTTATTAGCAGCCGATGGGGAAGAAGCAGTCAAAATTTTTAAAAAACGGCATTCGGAAATTGCCCTTGTTTTGCTTGATATGATAATGCCCCGATTGAGAGGCAATGAGGTCTTTTATCGATTAAAGGAAGCTGATGAAAATTGTAAAGTCATTATTTCTTCCGGGTATACAGACAATGAGATATACGATGAATTGAAACAAGCCGGGATATCTGGATTTATCCATAAACCTTATAAGAGATATGAATTGAGCCAGTTGATGCACTCTGTGCTCAATGATAATAAGTAGTATTTTTGAGGTTAATACTGCCCGCTAACCGATTGGAAATACAATACCGATCTGAACATAAGGTCTAAACCAGGGTTGATTAATAGACTCATCGGCATCTTCGTAAGTGTATTCATTTCTGGGGCTATCATCGACACCATCTGTAGTGTAATAGTAAGTCCCATGAGCATAAATTTGTGATTTGGGAAAATATTCCACTCCGCATTTCACGAGCAGAGAAGTTTTCCTTTCAGAAAAAACAATCCTCAGATTCCCCCCTACCCCAATACCGAGAGAATCTGTCTTGACAGAAAAGGACTCATTATTTCCAATGAAAGAGAAATGGGCTTCATAGTGATTCCATAAACCCGATACATTGAATTCAACTTGAATGGCATCTTTCAACACAATCCTCCAGCCGAGATCAATGCCGACAAAATAGGATAAGCCATATTCTTCGATATTCCCGCCTGTATTGTCGTTGATAAATATCTTTCTCGCGTCTTCCGCATTACCCGGTTCAATCTGATAAGATGAGCCGACTCTGGCCTGAAGGTAGAAGGGCAACTTTAATGTAGGATCTTCAATCCTCAGCCCCAATGAAACTCCCAGATCATCGTAATACCCTACGGCTAATTCCTGATAGAGCTGAAGAGAGAATAAAGATACGGGGAATAATAGAATTATAAATATGGCAACTCGTCTCATGAATCCATCCTGTTTGGAATATATTGATAATGATAACTGTTAAGATACGGGTTCTCCATATGCCATTGGGTATACTTTTGAACTCAATCAGAAGGGAAGAATATTTTCGTCTAGGGAATAATTAGATCTATTGTTCAGACTAAGATACGATTAGAATGACTCTTTCTCTCAAGGAGGATGATACAAACTAAAGATAAGGAGCCGATGAGCATATATACAAGCATAGAAGTAAAACCTATATGAATGCCCCATTGCTCGCTTATTAAACCGACACCCCATATGGCGATATACTGGATCAATCCGCCGGACATTGTAATAAATCCGATAATTTTAGTAGATTGAATGCCAAAAATATTCTGCATTGATGCCAACATCGCAGGATACATCAAAGCTACACAGAGACCTGTTAAACTGTAAAAAATGAGATTCCCTGTCACAATGCCAAGGAATATAAACAAACCGCAACCGAGAAAGGAAAACAATAAAACAATTAATAGATTCAGATGGTGGATAATTCTGGAAAACAAGATTCTAACCAGAGGATAAGAACCGTAAAATAGAGTCAGATAAAATGCTGATTCCGATGAAGAGAGTTTTTTAGTCTCACTGGCAAATATGATAAACCAGGTACCGACGCCGTATTCCCAGGTCTGGGAACACATAAAGACTATAATAAACAGCCAGACAAGGGGATTGTTGTATCCTGCAAATGTGCTTTTACTTTTTTGTATATGTTTTTCAGGAATCTCAGCGGCGACAGTTCCATGGGTCTGTATCAGACTGATGCTTTTATTGATTTTTATTATAAAGATAGAGATAAGAAACAAAGGTAATGAAGAAACCGCTATTACACTCTGCCATGAGATTCCCGAATCGACAAAATAACTGATACATTTGGGACCTAGAAGAGCTCCTATTGCAAAAAACAGATGCAACATTAATAGGACATTTCCTTTTCGATCCGGCTCCAGGTTGCTGACGAACAGGTTTAGTACCAGCACGAGAACACCGTATCCAAACATAAGGAAAATAAAGGAGATATCGAAACTCAAAGCTGATTCGACGAATATCATCATCAATACAGGCGCAGTAAATCCGAGAATTCCGGCGAGAAGCATTTTGTTATACCCGTATTTTTCTATTAATTGACCCGCAAAAAAAAGAGTGATCTGCATACAGATTCCCGAAACAAGAACCAGAGTCGCAATATGATTATACCCATCGAGGTAATCCCTCTGGACAAACAGAAAAATATTGGTTCTCATGCTAAGAATAAATCCGACAAACCCAAATGTTATATAGCAGAGATACAACATTACTTTCTTTGTGTTCATAACAATATCTCCTCTACTTCAGGTTTTCCTCTCATGAGGGCTCAATTATATACTCACTTTGCATATCGGTCAGGAATTTTACATTATTTACATATTAATACACAGGGTTACCCATGAGGGTTTTTCCTGATGATAAAATTCAGCAAAACAATAAATAAAAGAAACAGAGGACTGGATAATTAGATCAATCAATAGAAATCCAATCGCATAATATATGATAATATAAAGTATGTTTGACTACAAATTGCTTGAAGCACTTGCCACTGTAGTGGAAACCCGGGGATTTGAAAAAGCCTCGGAAGAGCTGTATATCACCCAGTCCGCCGTTTCCCAAAGGGTAAAACTACTCGAAGAACAATCGGGCCAGATATTAATCACAAGACAGAATCCCCCCATACCCACTGACGCAGGGAAAAAGCTGATAAAACACTATAATCAGGTAAAACTATTGGAAACGGAATTTCTCGGTGATGTACAAAATGATGAGGATCATTCTTACTCAAAGATCAAAATCGGTATAAATGCCGATAGTTTGTCCATGTGGTTTCTCACCGCCATTCGACCCTTTCTCGAAAGAGAGAAAATTCTAATAGATTTGATAGTAGACGATCAGGACGAGACAAAAAATCTTCTCAAAAATGGTGAAGTTTCGGGATGTATCAGTTCGAGTCCCTTACCCGTACAAGGGTGTTCTGTTACCCATATAGGGAAAATTGACTATCTGATGGTTTGCACAAAAGACTTTTTCAAAACAAGGTTCGACAATCAATTTACTATTGATAAAATCTCAGTAGTTCCTGCCGTGTTATACAATACAAAAGACAATATTCACAGTAAATATCTGGAAATTTTATTCAATAAGAAAAAACTTCAATTCCCCGCTCACTACGTCCCCTCAATCGAAAAATATCTTGAAATGATCACAATGGAGCTGGCTTACGGAGTAGTCCACTCGTCTCAATTCGATGAAAATAACAACAATGGCTCTTTAATTGAGATGACCAATATGAGGTATTCCGTTGATTTGTACTGGCATCGCTGGAATATACACTCTGAAATATTCGATGAGTTTAATCGTACGATTATAGAAGATGGAAAAAAACTACTGCAAGAGAGTTTATAATTTTGGTCTACTATAGATTTTACAGCTCTCAAATACGATAATTTATAAACTGAGTATTCTGCACGGAGGTCAAATAATGAAAATCGAAAACTTAAAGATCGGAACAAAACTGACTATAACCCTATCACTTTTAATCATCTTGATTATTTCTATCTTTGTTCTTTTTATGAGGAACCAAACTCTGGATCTATCAAATAGAGATGCACAGGTCATAGCCGAACAATACGCAAATCATTATGGATCCGATGTTCAGACCATGTTTCAGGCGGTAATAAGAGAAACCGCCGTTGTCAGCAATAGCATTCAGACAATAGTTCAATCCGGAACTGATGTGAAATCCAGAGATCTTGTCACAGAAATTTTAAGCGACTGGTTCATTTCATCTTCCCGGGTTTCACACATATATGATACCTGGGCGACCTTTGAAGCAGATTCATTTGATGATCGGGATGAAGAATTCTCATCTACGGAAACATATGGAGAAACCGGTGTATTCAGTACATGGATTTATGATGAAGGAAACGGCCAACTTGGTATATATCCTTCAGAACTATCGGGAGATCCGGAATTGGACACATGGTATACAGATCCACGAGATCGTGGAAAAATAACCATCTCAGATGCCTATGATTTTGAATATTCCAATGGACTGCAGACCGTTGTTACAATTGCCCAACCAATTTACAATTCCTCCAATCAATTTATTGGAGTCGCCGGTAGTGATTTTGAAGTGGGTTTTCTCCATGAAGAAATTAACAACGTCACGATTTATGATAATGGATTTCTTTCTCTGATTACTGAAGGTGGTCAAATCATTTCATCAAGAGATGAATCTATTTTGGGAAAGAATCTCAGTAATTTTTCCTGGATGACCGAAGAGATCCAAAGCAATATAGGGAACAAAGAATCTTTTAGCTTTGAATCTGAAATAGATGGAATTAAGGGGGGGTATTACAACTATTCATTGCCCCTTGATTTTGGAGATACTGGAAATGTCTGGACAATTATCGTCAGCATACCGAAAGCTGAGATCAATTATCAGGCAAACCAAATGTCATTATTTATTATATTGATGGGGGTAATTATTATTATTATTTCTATTTTCATTTTATTACTAGTGGCAAGATCCATAACTGTACCATTAAAAAAAGCTATTGTTTTTGCAGAAGAAGTATCAAATGGAAACCTACAGTTTGAATTCGAAAATGATCGAAAAGATGAACTGGGTAATTTGGCTGATTCATTAAACAACATGAAGTCCAATCTCATAAATATCATCAGTAACATTACAAAGAGCTCTGATAGTGTTTCTGCAAGCAGTTCGGAAATGAACAGCACAACCCAGCAGGTATCACAGGGGGCATCAGAACAGGCGGCTTCCGCAGAAGAGGTGTCCAGTTCAATGGAACAAATGGGAGCCAATATACAGCAGAATACAGATAATGCCAATATAACAGAAAAACTGGCCATGAAAGTAACATCAGATGCCAAAGAAAGTGGTATTGCCGTTAAGCAGTCTGTTGAGGCGATGAAAGAGATTGCCCAGAAAATAAGTATTATTGAAGAGATATCCCGACAGACAAACCTTCTGGCATTGAATGCGGCTATAGAAGCAGCACGGGCAGGAGAACATGGAAAGGGTTTTGCCGTTGTAGCATCGGAAGTTCGAAAGCTTGCCGAAAGAAGTCAGAATGCAGCAGGAGAGATCACTGGAATCTCCACATCCTCTGTGGAAATAGCAGAAAAAGCGGGAATATTACTCGATACACTGGTTCCGAATATTGAAAGGACTTCAGAACTGATTCAGGAAATTAGTTCTGCCAGTACAGAACAAAACACGGGAATAGAACAGATTTCCCTCGCACTGACCCAACTTGATCAAGTCACACAGCAGAATGCCTCAGCGGCCGAAGAAATGGCAGCGACTGCTGAAATTTTGAATTCCCAGTCTGATGAGATGAAACAGCTCATATCTTTTTTTGATATTGGTACCTTGAATGGTGATATTCGACCTCAAAAACAAATAGTTTCTTCCCGGAAAACTTCATTGAAAAATATCACAAAACCCGATACAGAGGATTATAGGGATAGTGATTTCAATGACTTCTAAATTTCATCAATCCCCTACTCCGAAATCTGTATTGATCCACAGCACATCACATTTCTCAAGGGAATCCAAATACTTGTATTCATCCTGAAACCACTGGATTAAATCCTTGTCGGGTTTAATCTCTGTGGAGTTTTCCACGAAGACATTAACGGTAAAATGATCAAAATTTTCAGAGGCTATCTCAATATCCCGGGCGATCATCTCCCGGGTCTGCCCCTGAATCCCGACCATCAAACAGACTGAGTCAAAATTTTCTTTTAATTCAGAAATGCTCTGAAAACTAAATCCCTTCTTCAGGGTATTCTCTCTAAAATCACGATTAAAACTTTCAACTCCTGTTTTAACAATTATACGGATGCCAAAAAAGTCTCTCATCTTCTGTATTTTATTTCTGTATATCCAGTGAGATTCAACAAACAGTGTGTGTATCTTTTTCTCTATAATAATAGCCAGAATCTGATCCAGAGAGGATTGAGGCAGCTCAAAGACATTTCCCGAGTTGATAACTTCCAGAACGCCAAAACGACCTGTCACATTCTGAAGCACTTCACTGTTGAGTCGGGAGTTCGCATCTGCATCTGCAGAGTTATCCTCTATGTAATCGCAAAACAGGCACTGCCCCCATAAACAGGGTCGACCTTTTAATAAAACGATTTCCCGCTTGATCTTATTTTCAATGACACTATATCTATTCATGTTCTATAATCTCTTCTCTCTTCTCTTGATATTTCCTGCTTTTTACAATATAAACATCATTGCTGTCTATGGATAGTCGCAGTTCGTAACCATCCTGCGCAACCAAAACTAGGAGTTTATATGAGTAATTTAATTGTTTTTTTCATCTTTGCAATAATAAATTTTGCATTGATAACAGCGTCTTTCCGCTTCTGGGGTAAAAGAGGTATTCTCGCCTATATAATCCTCAGTGTGATAGCTGCCAATTTACAGGTTAACAAGGGTATTGTATTTGACTTCGGTCTGTTTCAACTTGAAGCAACCTTAGGAAATGTAATGTTTGCCGGAATTTTTCTGGCTACAGATTTACTGAACGAAAAATACGGTCATAAAGAAGCCCGCAAAGCTGTCATAATCTCTATTTTTGCCAATCTTTCCTTCATCCTGATTATGTTTATCTCAACGATTTTTCAAGGTCTTGATTACAGCTCAGATTTCAACAATGCGCTAAAATTGTTCTTTGCGGTGAATGGAGGGACATTCAAAGCTGTCTTAGTGGGGAATGCCGTCTACTTTATCAGCCAGAGTCTCGACGTCTATGTCTATGCTAAAATAAAAGCCTGGAACAGCAGCAGCAGAACTCTGTGGATAAGAAATAACGGGTCGACCCTGATTTCCCAGCTAGTCGATACTATTCTTGTAACTGTGGGATTTGCCTTAGTAGGGATTTTCCCCATGGAGATAGTCGGCTCAGTCATATTGACAACTCTCATAGTCAAATACATTGCAGCTCTGATGGATACACCTTTTCTCTATCTTATGAGTTTTGTCAAATCGAAAGAACTTGATTAAAGATCATATTTTACACTGAAAAACTCAAATAATCATAAATTCTTCACTTTATTTATAAACATAAGAATAATCTATTTGCATTATTGGCTACTTTTTATAATCCTTATAATGAAGGGTTAACTATGAAATCAAAAAAGTTCATCACTAAAAGAATATCCATATCGGGACTCTATCAACGTGGATTTATCGGTTCTATTCTTAAATTTGCAGCACCATTATTAGATTCTATCCTGGGAATTGACAAAATTAGCGCCCTCTATAATAAGACTGCCGGCAGCACAGCCGGCAAAGAGGATTTTATCACTGCATTAATTGAGAACTTATCCGTTCGTTATCATATACCCGATAGTAATATCGAAAGAATTCCTAAAACCGGACCTCTGGTCGTAGTTGCCAATCATCCCTATGGGGGGTTGGAAGGGGTAATTTTAGCTCAGTTGCTCACATCGGTCAGGTCTGACGTTAAGATCATGGCCAATGTTGGCTTGAAAATATTTCCAGAGCTCCGTGATTATTTTATCTTCACCAATCCATTGGTTACCCACAACCCCAAAAACATTCAATCGATTAAAGAGTGTAGAGAACACCTGAATAGAGGCGGCCTATTGTTATTTTTCCCTGCGGGCAAGGTTTCCTATTACAGAAAAGAATACGGTCGGGTGACAGATGGAGACTGGAATAGAATTGCTGCGCATATGGCTTTGGATCTTAAAACACCTGTACTTCCCATGTTTATTTCGGGCCATAACAGTTCCCTTTTTCTCTTGTTCGGACGGATTTATTATCGGTTTAAACTTCTCATGCTTCCACGGGAATTTATTAAGCGAAAAAAAGAATCCATAGAAATCCGCTGTGCTTATCCCATAAGCTTTTCAATCCTTAAGAAAAAAGGAAACAGTACAGATTTGACGACATTTTTACGAATGTTTACCTATGCTCTGGATCCCAAAGCCGGTGCCTATAAAAAGTGGGACCAGGCACCAAAAACAGGTCTTCTGCAAGAAGCAACAACAGCCCGTCGTATGGAAAAAAAGATTCTTACAGATGAGGTCTCCAGTATTCCTCCAGATCAGCACCTCGTAGATTATCAGCAGTTTTCAGTCTATTGCGGTCTCGAATCTCAAATGGAAAACATCGTTAGAGAAATCACGATTTTGAGAGAAATCACTTTTCGGGAAATTGATGAAGGCAGCGGACATCCCATTGATCGAGATGAATTCGACAGTACTTATACACATTTATTTATATGGGATAATGAAGAGCATGAAGTGATCGGAGCCTACAGAATGGGTCTTACAGATAAGATACCCCAAAGGTATCTCACACATATGTTCAAATTCGATACCGCTTTTATAAATGAAACTACTCCGGCCCTGGAAATGGGCCGGTCCTTCATTGTTCGCAGACACCAGAACAGCTTTTCCGGATTATTTTTGCTTTGGAGGGGAATCGGGGAATTTTGTGTGAGACATCCCAGATACAGGGATTTATACGGGACTGTTTCTATGAGCAACATTTACGATAAAAGATCGATAACACTCATATCCCGGGTTCTGATGACTCCCTCTTCACATGTACATGCCAAATTTATATTTGTGAAGTGCATCCATCCTGAAGTAGAGAAATATCTTGAGGAAAATATATTTGATTTTAAGGATCTATCACTTCTAACCCGATCAATAGAGCAAGATGGTAAGGATATCCCCATTTTAATAAAGCAATACGGGAAGATGAATGCTGAGTTTTTATTAATGGCCGTTGATGACAGTTTCCTCAATACTCCGGGACTACTGCTGAAAGTACATCTTCCGGGAGCTCCCATGTCTTCATTAAAAATGTACCTCGATAAGGGTGTTCAGAAATATCTGGAGTATAAATAAGCAGGGAAAATCTCTTCTACCAAGACGGGGAAATTGTATTACAATTAAGTTATGCATATTTTAGTTCAGGGAATGATTGAAGCTATTGATCAGGGGACGGAAATACTCGAATCGCTAAATTTGAATCATTACAAAGAGCCTGCCAAACCGATATTAGACTATTCCATAGGGTCCCATTTCAGGCATATTCTGGATCTGATACATGCTCTCAAGGAGGGTATTGATAAAGGGTCTGCCGATTATAATAATAGACGAAGAGGACATATTGTAGAAAGAGATCCCGGAGAAGCTGCCAAAGAACTTATAGAGCTGAAAAAATGGATTCTGAATCTGGAAGAGAGCAACCTGTTCACTGAAATTACTGTTATTTCAGAAGCTCTGCTTTCAAACAATAAATCCGTGAAGTTACAATCAACTATTGCACGGGAACTTCTCTTTGTTTCGAGTCATGCCATTCATCACTACGCCATAATCACAACGGCTATGAAACAAAAAGGAATAAACGTCAATAACAAAATAGGATATGCACCAGCTACAGTTTCATACCTGAGGAGTAACAGTTAAATTGTGCACCATTACCTGGACAGCAGAGCAACTCTCTTATGAAATATTCTTCAACCGAGATGAGTTGAAGACCAGAGCAAAGGCCTCCCCGCCTCAGATTTATAAACAAAATGGCATATCAACCATATTCCCCCTCGACCCAGATGGTTCCGGTACATGGATTTTTATCAATGACAGAGGTATTTCCGCAGCATTACTGAATTACAACGTCCCTTTGGAAAAGAGAGAGTACAAAAGCAGAGGGACATTGTTAACAGAAATCTGTTTTGAAAGTGATAGAGATAAAATGCTTCAATTGATAATAGAAAAAAAACTAGAACAATACCGGGGTTTTACTCTCTGTCTTTTCGAGCCTGGTACTCAGCCCTTTCTCTATCGATGGAACGGAAAAGAGATAACTCCGATTAATGAGAATCAACCGATTGTATCATCATCTTATAAACTAAAAGAAGTTCGGGAAAATAGAAAGATGTTTTATAAGTCTATAATTGCTGAAAATGGTAATTCAAACTCTACCCATTTAGAATTTCACAAATCGCATATTCCTGAAAAAAGCTATCGGAGCACATGTATGCATCGAGCCGATGCAGAAACCATCAGCTTTTCCCAAATTTCATGTGATGAAAAGTCGATACGATTCACATACATGGGAACTTCTCCCTGTAGGGATTCAACCGGTTCATCAATTTCCTTAAAGAGATGGACCGTCGATTAGACTTTTCTAACAACAGAATCCCCAACTGTCGGAAATCAAAATGAAATAGTATGATTAAAAATCATTCATGACATATGCTTATTATATGGGTTTAACAGTAATATCACTTTTTATCGCCTTCTTCGGCTATTCAGTTCAAAACCTTTCTCAGGCTATACAGAAAATGGGCCTCCTGGTAATGAATAAAAATCGTACAAAGGGGATGATTATATGGTGTCTGGCCACGATCGGTACAGGGAGCAGTTCTCTGATTCTTCTCTATGCGATCAGTATCGGGCAGGTGAGCCTCGTAGGCGCCATGGCTGGTACAGGGCTAGTCACCATGACTATTTTTTCCCGATATGTGTTAAAAGAACAGGTGGGAAAGAAAGAGGTCTGGGGAGTAATAATCATTATTATTTCAGCATTTTTAATAGGATATTATGCCGGTGAAAGCTCTGCTTTTGCCATAGTGTTAAAATTGCTGGTATTTAAATTGGTTGCCGTCAGCTTTATTTACTCATGTCTTTGGATCGTATTCCGTTCAAAAAAAGAAACGCTCAGCGTGATTCTCGGTAGTTTTGCAGGAGCCATGGGGGGCTTTGTCTCTCAATTCCAAAAAATATCTACGGCCGCATCTGTTTCGGGAGAATTGATTTCGAACTCTCAAAGCCCGTTTTCCAATCTCTCCACATTGATCAATCCCTACACAATCATATGGATATCCCTGTCTATCAGTTCTATGGTAATACTGCAATTCGCCCATAAAACCGGAAGAACTCTCAGAGTTATTCCGGCCTTCGCAGCAAACTTCATTCTCATTCCCGTAATAGGCGGTGTTACCTGTTTCGGGGAACGGTTAATGGCTCTGCAATGGATCGGGGTTTCTCTCATTTTAGTAGGAGTAATGCTGATTACAATGCAGAAAAAAACCCGATCTAAACTAAAATGAGCTATCCCAGAAGACAAAATCTCTTCCACTTGCTGCACTATGGCAACCGATGCACATTCCGATCTGTCCCTGCCTGGAAATCTGTAATTCATCATCGGCGTTGACATATTCCCAGTTGCCGTTTTCCCTGTCGTAGCCATCTTCTCTTTTTACCATAATGGTAATGGAGTCCAGTTTTCCTTTTCCCCCCTCTTTGGCTTTAAAAGATTCTTTCACAATAATAGTACCCATCGGGTATGGATAGTCCGCTTCTCCGTAGGCTACCGCTTTGCCTATATCATTGATATAGATCTCTCTAAATCCTTTTGCTCCTTCATGAGCCGGTCCCAAGACACCGGTTTCATCTCCCGTAATAGTTGTCTGATTTACTTTCATCCAGCCTTGATAATTTTCAAAATTATCTGCTGAAGTCATTTCCCCCTGTTGCCCTGCGGCATAAGCAAAAGTGACTCCCACTGTAAAAAACAATAAAATCAGCAATTTTTCCATATTATCCTCCATACAAAAAAAGTAATGAACCAACACTTAATTCTAAGCAATATTTTTCATTTTAGCAAAACTTCTTAATTATAGATAAAGATTGATTTCTCTGTACTTGAGACCTAAAATTAAGTATGAAAAGATACGATATAGTCCTTATAGGTACGGGACAGGCCACAGGAACGATTATCCCCGAATTACTAAAAAAAGATCTTTCAATCGCAGTTATTGAGTCAGATAAAACAGGAGGAACCTGTGTAAACTGGGGATGCACTCCCACAAAAACTCTCATTGCCAGTGCCAGAGCAGCTCATATGGTTCGCAGATCTTCAGACTTCGGTATAGAGGTACAAGACTTCACTATAGACTTCAAAAAAATTATGACCAGGGTCAATGATATAAGAATTCCCTCCAGCGAAGGATTTGAATCGTGGCTGAAAAAAGTGACTGATTTTTATCCTTGCGAAGCTTCATTTGTAGACAATCACACCATCCGGGTTGGTGATGAACAGATTTATGGTGAAATAATAATAATACACACAGGAACAAGATCCCGCATTCCTCAACTGCCCGGCATTGATAATATACCATGGCTCGACAATAAGGGCATTCTTTCACTGGATGTCCTGCCGGATCATCTCCTTGTCATCGGAGCATCTTATATAGGACTGGAGTTCGCCCAGGCATTCAAAAGGCTGGGGAGCAAAGTCACAGTAATCGGGAATAGAAATCGCATAATCCCGAGAGAAGATCCGGACATTGGTGAAGCGGCTTTAGAAATTCTGAAAAAGGAAGGTATCAATTTTTTCCTCAATGCCGAAACAACGGGATTTGATAAAACTGATAGTGGGGTAAAAGTTCTCTACAAGCAGGAGAACAGGGAGAAATCAGTTGAAGGTTCACACCTATTGCTGGCCATAGGCAGAGTTCCCAATACGGACATGCTCAATCTCTCTGCCGCCGGATTGGAAACAGACCCCCGGGGATTTATTTCGGTCAACCCGATTGGCCAGACTGAGATTGATCATATATATGCTCTGGGAGATGTTAATGGCGGCAGCGCTTTCACACATACATCTGTCCATGATGGACAGGTATTTCTGGACCATTTAAACGGAGGATCGAAAAAAATCAGCGATAGAATCCCTATACACTCCATGTTTATTGATCCTCCTCTGGCTCGAGTTGGTCTTTCTGAATCAGAAGCTGAACTATCGGGAAAGGATTTTCTCGTGGCGACCAGAAAAATGAACACAATCAGCAGGGCTAAAGAGAAAGATGAGAAAGACGGTCTTATAAAACTGATCGTGGAAAAAGGTAGTAACCTGATCCTTGGTGCAACGATATTTGGTGTTGGTGGAGATGAAATCATTGGAATGATTGCACTGGCTATTCAGGGTGGGCTTCCCTATACGAAACTGCAGGAAACAGTGATACCCCACCCGACAGTATCAGAACTCATCCCCTGGATTTTCTCTGATCTCAAATAAAGAAAGATTATAAAAGTCCTTTACCTTGTTGATAATACTTACTATATTAGTCTCAACTAACAACAAGTAGGAGAATACAATGGCGGAAATTACATTACAGGGCAACAAGATTAATACAATAGGATCATTACCGGAAGTGGGGTCAAAAGCAAAAGACTTCGATTTGGTTAAATCTGATCTTTCAGGCATAACACTATCCGAATTTAAAGGAAAAAATATCATATTGAATATTTTCCCAAGTCTGGATACAGCAACCTGCGCGACTTCTGTACGGAAGTTCAATAAAGATGCTTCAACAAGAGAAAATACTGTGGTCATCTGTATCTCTGCAGATCTCCCCTTTGCAGCAGGACGATTTTGTACAACTGAAGGTTTAGAGGATGTCTTTACAGCATCAGTATTTCGAGATGCAGCTTTCGGAAAAGACTATGGAGTTCTGATTACCGACGGGCCTCTGAAAGGAGTTCTCTCAAGAGCTGTAGTTGTTGTAGATCCCGCTGGATCTGTCAGCTACAAGCAGCAGGTTCCTGAAATTGTCGATGAACCGGATTATGAATCAGCTTTAAAAGCAATCAAATAATATTACTGAATAAGCCTCCTCTCCCCTTTCAAAGCCCGGAGAGGGGCAATATCCTGACTGACTTCGATAACTCCCCTATAAACGTCATCTTCAAAGAGGGGGAAATAACGAATATGTATAAACTTCCCGCCCATCTCGATCCAGAATTCCGATTCTTTGCGTTTTCCCGCTTTAAAATCCTCAACTATTTTCTGAACTATATGAACACTTCCCGGTGGATGACAGTTTTGAACCTCGCGTCCAATAATTCCCGGTGAACGGGGAAAGATTCGCTCCCGCCCCTGACTGTAATAACGTACGCGATCATTCTCATCGACAAAGGTTATATCCAAAGGAAGGTTTGTAAGCATCAGGTCTATTTGTTCTGGAAGCAGTTTCCCCACAGTGAGATCGATCTCAGATGTATTCTTATCAGATCTCGATTCATGAGTAGTATGAACAGGCTCATAAGGCACACCAAAGGCTGTTCCAAATTCATCAATTTCACGTTTTATTTCATTAAAGACTTCTGGTGTGATAGCCCTAAATGCCATAGGGAATAGGAT
>JADGDJ010000053.1 GCA_016744925.1 Spirochaetaceae bacterium | reverse complement strand
CGGTAGAACAATCGAATGAACGAAGACAGAGTCTTTGGCACAGCATATGCTCGCCGCTTCGCTCTGAGGCAAATGCAGCGCCAATTCTTACGCTTCGCTCCAGAAACGAGTCTGCTTGTTATTCGGGCGTTAAATATACAATCTTGATTTGCAAATAAAAAAGTAAAATCAAATTCAGTATCTTTTATTAATATTATTATTCCTATTGATAAATACATCACCTCGTATTACAATATGTATTACGAGGTGATGTTATGACTACTGTTAGATTAAATGACGAAATTGATATAAAACTCTCTGCACTTATCGAGCTTGAGAAAACTACCAAATCAGAAATTATTAAAAGGGCTATAGCCGAATATTATGAGTCTCATTATCAGAATAAAACACCTTATGAATTAGGCGAATCATTATTCGGAAAATATGGTGCAGAAGACAACTTATCCCAGACATACAAATCAAAATTAATGGATAAAATGAATGCAAAACACTCTCATTGATGCAGGACCAATAATTGCCCTTTTTAATAAAAATGATAAATATCATCATCAAATAAAGTCATTCCTAAAAGATTATGTTGGATATTTATCTACAACATGGCCTGTCATTACTGAAATATCACATATGTTAAGCTTCAATGTCCAAACGCAAATTGATTTCCTTAAATGGGTACAGCTTGGTGGAGTAATAATTAATGATATAAATGGAAAAGATATCGAGCGTATAATTGAATTATCCCAAAAATATTCAGATGTTCCAATGGATTTAGCAGATGCATCTCTCGTAGTTCTTTCTGAGAAATTAAAAATAGATAAAATCATTACAATTGATTCTGATTATTATATTTATAGAACAATACAAAAAGAAATGATTGAGAATATTTTTCACTATGAATGATATCATTTCAATTGCCTGCACACAGAAGCTTGGTCAACAAATAAAAATTAAGAACTTACCTCCAAATGATAACCCTTTCTCATCAATAAAGTCCTGGCATGCTGGATTTAACTATATTAATCGGAAAAAGTGCTTATTATTTATGAATAATATGACTTCTTATTCAATATTTCTATATGGTATCAAAAAGGATGAATTATCTGATCTTGGAAGTACACTCAAAAAATATTTCATTAAATCGATACAAAATGAAGGTTTTGATGAATATCAAGCCTCTAATTTTATAGATTCTGAGAATGATGTTACAGAAATTACAAAAACTCATAATAAAGTAATCTTAGGAAGCATGACAGATTTATGGAGAATTTTACCTTATTACAGAGATTTTGAAGATTATATTTTGAGTGGTGAAAGCGAACAATCAATTTTTCCATTGTTATTAAATAAAGAATTGAATCGAACACCAATGCAATGTTCAAGAAAAGGATTTATTCCTATCGATAAATTCAAAGAGCAAATTGGAGTGAAATAAAATCGCTATTTAACAAAGCCATGAACCAGATTTTCCTTTGGCATACTTTATGTATTTCAGCTGCGCTGGCAGAAAATACGCCAAGACGGAAAACTGCTTGCCATTTCCAACAGGTTCTGGCGACGTTGAGACTGGACCACCGGTCTATGACCCTAGTATACTTCTAAAAGCCATCTTGTTTGCCTATTCCAAAGGAATTATCACCAGCCGGAAGATATCCCAAGAGACTCAAATGCAGGAATTTTGCCTCAATAGATGGTTTAAGAGGTCAATCCTGTATTGGTCAGAGCAAGTATTGTATGGCATGTAATCTACGCACAAAATGCTTACAAAAGAAAACGACGAAAATGAGACAGGTCATTCTTTTTAATAAAGTAGAGAACTTCTCCACTAAAATGCGCAACAAGTTTGACAAAGCCTATACCAGAAGTATGTACTCCCTGAGGATGGGTACAGTCGAACCGGTTTTTGGACATTTAAGAGGAATGAAAAAAATTGGATAGGTTTACTCTCAGGACTAAAAGAACGTGAATAATCAGTGGCGACTGTACTGTCTGGTGCATAATATCGGGAAAATCAACCGGTATGTGAAATGATATAGAAAAGTAGTGGAGAATAAGGTCTATGGACTGTATGTTTGGGATAGTATAATTATGAAAATATAGGAGTATTTTTATGTATAAAAAGAATAAAATTAACTATAAGATATCTGGAATTTAGACGGGTTGTTTTATAAATAAACTTTTTTATTATTGTCAAAAAATTGTATCATTAGACCTGTCGAAAACCTACAGATTACAAGTGAGTTAATATCTTACTTGATACATCTTTATAAATTCATAACTAAACAAAACTTGTACAAAACTATGCATGAAGATATATAACAATAAAAATTGTTTAAATTGAGTGCGATATACTTAAAACGATAGGAGAAATAACTTGATTATAGATAGCATTGAAATACGAGAAACGAGAAAAGAAGACTTTCACGATATCATGATGGTTGAAGAGCGAGCATTTGGATACGATAAAGAGGCCAAATTAACTGCAGACTTGCTACGAGATAGCACGGCAAAGCCAATTCTATCACTATTGGCATACTATGACAGTAAAGCAATAGGCCATATTATATTTACAAGAGTTTATATAGATGAGATGAATACTGATCAGCCACTAATTCATATTCTTGCACCCTTAGCTGTTATTCCTGAGTATCAAAATAATGGAGTCGGGGGGGTATTGATTTCTGAGGGATTGAAAAGACTCAAAGAGTCTGGTTCTGAACTGGTTTTTGTTTTGGGTCATATGGATTATTATCCAAAGCATGGTTTTATCCCTGACGCTGGTAAAATCGGGTATGCTGCCCCTTATGAAATACCTGAAGAATATACTAATGCATGGATGGCACAGTCATTAAAGGACGGCGAATTTACAATTAAGCCTGGGAAAGTACTATGCTGTAATGAGTTAAATAAACCAGAACACTGGAGAGAGTAAACAATACTCTTTTAGCAACAGTATTTTTTATGCTGTTGCTATTTATTATTCCCAAATTTAAGTTTAGCCGAATCCGATAATTTAGGTAAATCAACTATTTTAATTGTTAATGCTGCATATAAAGGAATATCTACCGCAGCAGCAAGTAGAGATCTAAAGTAATTAATAGAAGAGAATAAAATCGAGTGAATTGGTAGAGTGACAAGATATAAAAAATAAATTGGAATGTTTTCAATGAAATAACTGATTATATCGGAGGTATAGATGATGATTTTGATTAATGCTCAGTGCAATTGGTTCTACAACGGATAGCAAATTGTATTTGAGCAAATACAATTTAAAAGCTATTACAGCTTTAGCTATCAATCAATTGCACTTTTACCGCTTGTAATAACAAACCGTAAAGGAGCATAAAAAATGCAAAAAGAAAAGTTACTTGAATATTGGAAAAGTGAAGAGACTCGTATTTTTCAGGGATGGAATTTCTCCTCTATAAGAAATAATATGACAGAAGGTGAACTTCCATGGAATTATCGCGCTTTAGCCAAAGAGTTAATCCTCCCTGATTCTAAAATACTGGATATGGGAACAGGAGGCGGAGAATTCCTTCTAAGTTTAAATCCTTATGCTGGTAATACATTTGCCACAGAAAGTTATCTTCCTAATTTCAATTATTCTCATAAAAAACTTAAAGACAACGGCATAAATTTGTCTTTTACCGAGGAGGAAAAGCCTTTTCCCTATTCTGATAATTTCTTCGATGTTATTCTGAATCGTCATGAATCTTATGATGTTAATGAACTTAACAGAGTTTTGAAAACTGGAGGAATATTTGTTTCACAGCAGGTAGGTGGTAAAAATAATCTTGATTTCTCTACATGGCTTCTTGGAAAAGAACCTGGAGTTACAGATCATTCATTTAACTTATCGAGGGAAATTGAAAGATTTGAATCTGCAGGATTCATTATAAGTAGAAAAGATGAGTTTTTTCCTATAACTTCATTTACAGATGTAGGGTCATTTGTGTTTTTTGCTAAAATAATTGAATGGGAATTCCCAGGTTTTTCTGTTAAGACTCATATAGACAGACTATTTGAGCTTCAAAAAGAAATCCAGAAAAACGGATACTTCGAACTTGTAGCACATCGCTTTTTGATAAAGGCTATGAAAGTCTAAGTATTAAAATAGAATTGGTTGCAGAAGTAGAATGGACTACTTCTGCACATTAAGAGAACAATATGTTTTTAAAAATTAATAAAAAGTTTGAGAGAAAAAAGATTTTTTAGAAACCTCAAAATGTAACTTCATAAACGGTGTTTTTTATGAAACGGAAATAAAAAATGTAAAAGCGTTAGAAGCATAACAATCGAATAAACGAAGACCGAGTCTTTGGCACAGCATCTGCTTACCGCTTCGACCAACCAGTAACATGGGAAACTCTTGCTCCAGGAACTGAATCCCTTTGAAAATGCTTCTCCATTGTGTTTATTCACAAGTTATTAAAATCATAACTTTGAATAAATTGAAGTATATGTCCGAAAGTTGTATTCTGTTAACTCATAATTGTTTTCCTTTTTTAAATGATGGAAATCAGTTTTATAAAAACACCTTCGATTTATTTGGGACAGGTGTGAAAAAATATAGAAAAAAGAGTTGAATTTTGAATAGAAAAAAGAAATGGATATTATCCATAATGACAATCATCACAATCCTTGTCAGCGTATTCTTTTTTTTCAGTGTCATAATTATAAATAAGTTTTCTCAAAGTGTAATTAAAAATTATGAGGAGGGGATCTCATTTTTCAAGAGTTCCATAGATTATGAATTGGAAAGTATTAATGATATCGCATTGCAAATGCAATTATTGGACGCTGTAAAATCTCTTGAAGGATCTGAAGATCTCGAAAATTTTAATAATGCAATACTATTTCAGACGGTCGAGTATTTTAATTACATTGTAAACAGTACACCTCTTTTGGATAATCTGTTTGTTTATTATCCGTCAAGTGATCATATCGTCGGGGACATCGGCAGTTTCAATAGTCGCTCTTATTACTACTTAAAATCTCAGGAGCAGACGAATTCGGATATATGGATCCAGAATCTATTAGAGGAGAGGAACGGATATCACTTTATCAATGAACCCGGGGATGATGAAGTAAAGCTTATACTAAAACGATCACGTCCAATTTTCAGGAACGACAATAGCAAACCCGATTCAATTCTAATCGCAGAAATGAATAAAGATGAATTTCAAAAAGTTCTAGAAGGTTTGACCGGGAGCTACAGTAATACAATGGCGACTGTTCCTGGGTATATCTCTGTTGGGAACATGGACGACAGTAAAAAAATCAGTGTAAAAGCTTCTTTGGCTCATAATAATATGACCATCGAGCTGGTCTCCGGCAAGGGTTCTCTTCTGCAGAATGTACATAACCTTTTTTGGGCGTCATTTATAATACTATGCGTATCCATCGTATTTGGTCTGATTTTGGCAATTATCTTGAGTAGAAGAAATATGATGCCCTTAGAAAAACTTATAGCCAGTATGGAAATCGATGAAGATAAGAATATGGATGAAATTATCCTGATCGGGCATAAAATTGATACGATAATTCAAGGCAATATGCTGAAAACCAGAAAAATAGAAACTGATTTTTTAAATGAACTTCTGATGTTATCCGTAGGAAGGTCCGGTGACATAAATAAAATCATGTTGGATTACGGCATTCATTTTTTATTCACCAATTTCCAGATCTGCAATATTATTCTTGGTGACAATATAGCCATCCACTCTGAAAGCGATATATATTCAATCATTGAATCATGGGAAGAAAATTATTATAAGACTACCATATACTATTATGGAAATAATGAAAAAATATCTTTACTAGTCAATTATGAAAATGAAAAAAGCAAAACTGAGCTGCTTTTAAATATTTATGGTTTTTTTAAGAAAGACGACGATTCAGTTCGTATGGGTATTAGCGAAAGAACGGAAAACATATCCCAAGTTTCAACCTTGAGTTACCATTCATACCGGATAATTGGAAAAAATCCCGGAATCTACTACTGTAAAATTCAGGAATCAGGATTTATTGAATCTGAAAATAAAGATTTTTTATCCTGGCAATCTAATGTTATAAATAAAAACTACCGTGCGGCGCGTTCACAGATCTCTTCCTTGTTATCATCCTATCTCGATGAGTTTCAGTATCATGTAATCTATAATATGCGGTGGTCTTCCATAATCAATCAGATGGTTGAGCTCGTACATATAAATCAGAATCTTGATCAGGACTTTTATATAGCAAAGTTACTTTCATGCAACACCTGCGAATTATTATTTGAATTATGTAAACAGATTTTTGAATCCTGCATTCAGAATAAAATTGAAGACTCTCAAAAGAATGAAGCAATAATCAGTATAAAGATAAAAAAAATAATTGATGAAAATCTTACGGATCCCAATCTGTGCCTGACATTTCTAAGTGAAGAAATAAATATGACAAACTCATATATTTCCAGAACCTTTAATAAAGAAAATAAAAGCAGCATAGTAGATTATATAAATCAATTGAGAGTAGACATGGCAAAAAAATTACTTCGTCAAAGAAGGTATACTATTAAGGAAATAGCTGTAGCTACTGGATTTAACAGTGATATTAACTTTATTCGCGTATTCAAAAAATATGAAAAGACAACCCCTGGAAGATTTTAACAGCACAAGATTTGTTAGTGCAAAATTTGTTAATTCCTTATTTGAATCTCATATTTCCGGCAGCACAAACTAAATAATTAACCACAAATTTTGATTACAAATTAGCAATAACTGTTTATATACAACTGAGATTGTCGCCTTTAAGGTAAATGCAGACAAGAGATGATTTCTCTGTGTCAAAATATCAAAGGAGATTCTTTATGAAAAATACCTTTTATTGGATGATGTTTGTTCTTTTTCTAAGCTCAGTATCATTCATGTCATGTTCTAAAGATGTTAAAAATGCTTCTGAAAGTGAAGTTGCCCCGTCTTCTCAGTATGAGGGAAAAGAAATTACTCTATGGCTGCCGCCTTTTGGAAGTGATCCGGCAGGAGTCATGGACTTCGAGCTCTGGAAATCTGTCACTGATGCATTTGAAGAAAGATTAGGTGTCACAGTTAACCTGGAGATAACACCATGGAGTGGATACAATGAGAAATATCTGACTGCTATTACAGCTGGAAATGGTCCTGATGTAGGTTATATGTATCTTGAAATGATAGGCAACTATATTGATATGGGAGCCATTGCCCCTCTTGACGAGTATGTTACACCGGAGCAGAGAGAATCGTATTATTACCTCGATAAAGGGAAAATCCTCGGCAAACAGTATACATTCCCCTTTGTTGTCGGGAACCCGAAAGTGATGTATTACAATAAAACAATATTGGCTGACCAGGGAATTACTGAAATTCCTGAAACATGGAATGATTTTATAAGAATCTGTTCTCAAATTGAAACAGATACAGATGGAGATGGACAGAGTGACGTTTATCCTTTTATTCAGGCATGGAATGAACCATCTATCGGTGGACTGAACTCCAATTTTTATCCTTATGTCTGGCAGGCCGGGGGAGAGATTTTTGATGATGAAGGGCAATTCGCTCTCAATTCCCCAGAAGGTTTAAAAGCAGCTCAGTTTATTTATGATATGAGATTCAAACACAATATCCTCGAAGAGTCGGTCTTATCTCTTTCTGATTATGAAATTGGCAATATGTTTATTGAAGGGAAAGTCGCTTTTGCAGTATTACAAACCAGGACAACTGCTCAAATAGATGAGGCCGGTTTGGATTGGGGTTATATTCCATCACTAAAAGATAAACAAATGGGAACATTTTCTGCTATGGATTCACTTGTCGTGATAAATAGTTGCGAAGAAAAAGAGCTTGCCTATGAGTTGATACTGGAATTAACAAAAGCCGAATCAATGAAAAAATTCCATGAGATGTCACCATTCCCTCCTATTACAAAAGATGGAGTTTATTTAGATAATGAAGCTTTCAAACCTCTTTATTCTGAATATTCAGATATTTTCCATACTCTTCCTGTTGCTGTTGGAGCCTCTCAGGTTTTTGACTTTCTTCAAAAGAATCTTCAGTTAATGATGTTGGGTGAAAAGTCACCTCAGGAAGCACTGGAAGCTGTAGAAGAATACAGTAAGAGTGTAATTAAATAAACATCTCCGGGAGTATTGCTCCGTGGGATTGTCCGACACTTCGTGTCGTTTGTTCGGTGTATTTATGATGCACTTCATATTCGAAGTCGATTGGTCTCAGACTGCATCTGTTGCTTGCTGAAGAGTTGTCCTGCATGGGCTTGCGCTGTGAAGCCAGCTCGAAAGGGAACTCCGATGCGGTAAACCGCTAGAATATATGGTCTATATCCCCGAAGCTAGCTTCGATGTATTCTGACCCGCCGAATAAGAAACTCTACGGCTGCAGGAATTCTCCCTGCAGCTGATTAAGAATAGGATAAAGAATGAAATCACAATTCAAAAATAAATCACAAAGAGACTACTGGGGAATAGCTTTTCTTTTACCCAGTTTGCTTATTCTCACATTGTGCTACTTACTTCCCATGTTCATGGATCTTTATTATAGTTTCACCTCATATAATATCATTCAGGAACCAAAGTTTATCGGTTTAGAAAATTACAGAGAGTTATTTTCTGATAAGATCCTTGGAATCTCTCTTAGAAATACATTGGTTTATACAATAATAGTTGTTCCGCTACAAACGGTACTAGCTCTGGTCTTTGCAGTTTTATTAGCAAGAGTCTGCTCTTTCAGATGGGGAAATCTTGTAAAAAGCATTCTGTTTATTCCGGTTATTACATCGATGATTCTTGTCGGTACGATATGGAGAATTTTTCTGACCACAGACGGAGGTTACGTCAATAATATACTTCAATTCTTCAATATCGCACCGGTCAACTGGTTAGGAGGAATTAATTCTTCTCTGTTTAGCATCTGTCTAATAACAGTTTGGAAATTAACAGGCTATTTTCTGGTAATTTATTATGCGGCAATCATGGATATTCCAAAATCTTATTACGAGGCTGCTAAAGTCGATGGCAGTAACCAGATACAACAGTTCTGGCATATAACATTGCCGCTATTAAAGCCGATTACTTATCTTGTAGTAACTCTGGGGACTATTTGGTCTTTTCAGGTCTTTGACCTTGTTTATACAATGACAGGCGGAGGTCCGGGGTTTTCTACAACAACACTTGTTTTATCAATTTACAATACAGCGTTTAAACAATTCAGAATGGGCTATGCCAGTTCAATTTCTATATTTTTTATTTTAATCATATTAGTTATTTCAGTTGTCCAAAAATATGGATTCAGGGAGAAGTCATAGTGAGAAACCGTAAAACACTTATAAAAATAACAGTCAGTCTGCTATTTATCATTCCGCTGATATTATCAATTTTTCCCTTTATACTTATGATTCTGGTTTCTTTGACTCAAAAATCATCTATAGATTTTAGATTTAATTTTTCAGAAATGAGTTTGATAAATTATTCTGCATTATTTAGAAATTTGAATTTTCTAAGTCTCTTTAAAAACAGTTCTATTGTCGTATTTTTTGCCTGCACACTTAATAGTCTCATTGCTTCAATGGCAGGTTATGCCTTTGCAAAAAAATGGATATGGGCTAAAGAGAAAATCTTCTGGATCTATCTGATGACGCTGATTGTTCCAGGCCAGGCAATCATTGTGCCTCTTTTTATCATTATGAATAAACTGGGCATCCTGAATACACATGTGGTTCTCTTTTTACCTATCATCAATGCTTTCGGGGTCTTTTTAACTCGTCAGTTTATGGAGTCTCTCCCCGATGATCTACTTGATGCTGCTAAAATTGATGGCTGTAATGAACCCAGAATCTTTTTCAATGTAGTGCTTCCACTGGTTAAGCCAGTTATTATATCACTGACTATTTTTACATTTATTACTTCATGGAATGATTTCCTGTGGCCTCTGATAAGCACCACCAGTAGTTCAATGTACACTCTAACTCTGGGACTTTCGACTTTGCAGAGTAACTACTTAACAAATTATGGACTGCTTTTAGCAGGATCGACAGTAATATTTTTGCCACCTTTTATACTGTATTCGATATTGCAGAAGCAGTTTATAGAAGGAGTTGCCTTAAGTGGTCTCAAAGGATAAATCCACTTAATATAGAAATAGAAATAATTAGAAATTTTACAATAAGCGGTTATTTCTGAAGGTGTTTTAATGTCTGCCATAATCTCTTTTTTGTGTGATTATGGCAGGGGGAGACAAATTTTAACAAAGTAGACCAGTTGCACGAAATCATTACAATATCTCAAACCGGGTAATTCAATAGTCTAAAGGATCAAAACCAAATGAAAAAACTGAAAGTAAAGGAGCTGTATCGGCAGGAAAAGAATGCCCTTATCATTGATATCGATATATGCTCATACAGAGACATATACAATTCCTGGGATTTTTCTCCGGAATTGAAAAGGGGACTTGATAATGATCTGGTGAAGTATCTTGAGGAATGTTGTAAAGAAATTCCTTCAGAATATTCAATTTCAATTATTGTACATATGCCAAAGGCAGAGTTCGATGATGAAAAAGAAGTAATAAATAAAAAGTGTTTTCATAGTTTTTTCTGCTATAAAATAGATAAACTTCAAATTAAAAAAAGAAATATGTACCAGAAGGCTTTCAAACTTACTTCTTTTGGTCTTATATTTCTTATATTCTCTGTTATGATGCGAGACTTTGTGTCTGGAAATACTCTATTGACTTTGCTTAAAGAAGGTTTTTTTATCGGAGCATGGGTTCTTATTTGGGAACTATTTACTACAATTTTCATCTGGAATAGTGGCAATAAAGAAGAGATCGTTGTCTTGAATCGTCTCAGTGATGCATCGATCAAGTATAAATACAGAGAGGGGAAATAAAACGGATGAGTCGCTCCTATTTCCCTCCTCAGGATGGGGTGGGGGAGTCCAAACCGATTAAAATGATTATAGGTTTTTAACTGACTTTAATCGGGGTATTTTGGTCATGAACCAGGATCCAGGAATGATCAATTTTTTGAAACACCAAACCCAATAGTGCATCCATGGATTCTCCCTTACCGTCTGAGTACTCATACAGTACTGTTGCGATGGACATTTCAGCTGTTTCAATAGTATTGATGACTTCACAGGTTTGTTTCCATTTTTTATCGGCAAACCACTCGATATGACCTGCTACAAAATTATCTCTTGATTTGTCAATTGAGCCGTTGGGAAGAATTAATACTGTTTCTCCCCTTTCAGCGGGAAGGATTTTTATCAGCGTTTCAATATCGCGCCCCTCTAAAGCTTTCAAATATGTATTCAATGTCTCTTTAAATGTCATCTAAATAAACTCCTCTTGTACTATTCAGGTCAACAACCTGTGCCAGCTCTTGATATTTTGAAATTAAAAAAACCGCCCCCACTAATAAGTGAAGACAGTTTTGTTTCTTTATTATTTTTGTCCATTTTCAAAGTAGGAAATGAGCTTCGGGTCCAGTTCTGGAACAATTTTAGCAGAACAGTTTTCTCTTAGAGATTCAGTAGCAGCGACACCAGCTGCGACCGCTTCTCTGGCGGCGATAGGATTTGTATTCGGCTTCACTCCATCCCTGATAAAGTCAATGAAACCTTTAACTATTTCCGGATCGGCGCCACCGTGTGATCCTTCAACTGGAAAAAGCTGATGAATCTGATCGGGATCTTTCTTTGTAAACTGCCTTGTCGTGTGCACTTCAATGGTGCAATTCCCATGATCCCCTATATTCTCCAGACGTCCTTCAGTACCGATCACTGTATAGTTCCGGAAACCGTCAGGTGTATAATGGCACTGTGTATAAGAAGCCTGGACACCGTTATTCAGAGTCATCATCACCATGCTGTGATCTTCTACATCAATCTTGGGGGACATCCCTTTCTGAGAAAGTGGAGGCCAGTTCTCATCACTGAAAGTTACTTTGGTTATGTGATCTTCCGGTCTGGTATCTTTGCAGCGGTTATATACCGAAAGTTTTCCCATTCCGACAACCTGACGGCTGTAACCACCGGCAAGCCAGTGAATAACATCTATGTCGTGAGCACCTTTCTGCAGAAGCAGACCTGTTGTGTTTGCCCTTTCGGAATGCCAGTCTTTGAAATAGGCATCTCCTCCGTAGGAAACAAAATGACGACACCATATGGCCTGTACTTCACCAATGGTACCTGCATCAATCAACTCTTTCATTTTTAATATAGCTGGGAAATAGCGCATATTGTGTCCCAGGTATAATTTACTTCCGGTTTTGTAGGCAGCATTCAGAATCCTTTCACAACCTTCTATTGTTGTTGCCAGTGGCTTTTCCAGATATACGGATTTTCCAGCTGCAAGTGCAGCTATTGCATGCTCTTCATGCATAAAGTCGGGAGATAAAATAAATACGGCATTTACATCTTTGCGGGACAGTAATTCTCTGTAGTCCTTTGTTGTATAACAATCTTGACCGTAGTGTTCAAGAAAAGCTTCCAGAGAAGCATCGTAAATATCTGCAGCACCCACAATTTTTACACCTTCTCTATTTTGGGGTCCATATGCGGCAAGTTCACCGCGAAGTCCCCATGCTCCAATTAAACCTATTCCAATTTCTTTCATTTTGCGTACTCCTTCATATCAATTAAAGTAACTACAGGAAGAGTTCATTCCCGTAGATCCTGTCCCGTCAAACAAGGCATAATATAGCCAAAACACGGAAAACTATCGGGCTAACAAATATTGTTCTAAACTGGACAGAACTTTGATTTTTTCATATTTTCATAAACAGACCATGTAAACTCTTCCAATTCATCACGGTTTTGCAGAAGAGATTCTACTAAGGTCATCTGAGTTCTGCTTCTGATGAGATTGTGTTCTGTATATTTTGATTTGAAATAGAAATTGCCATCAAGATAGTCTGTTAAAAATCTCATCCCGACTTCATAGGTCATCAGAATGCTTCCAAATACTAGAGATTTAACCTCATTTTCAGTTAAAAATGACGAGGCAGTAGATAGATATCCTGTGATCAATGATTCAAACATCTCTTTTTGAAACACCACTTTAGACAGATCTTTTTCATCTTCTGCAGAAAAACAAGTCGAAGTTCTTACCAGATCTCCAAAATCATATGCGGCGAGGCCGGGCATGGATGTATCGAGATCAATAATACAAACAGCTTTTCCCGATTTAACATCTAGAAGGACATTATTAAGTTTAGTGTCGTTGTGTGTGACTCTTTCTGGAAGATCCCCACTTTTTAATCTGTCTGTAAAATAGGATATTTCTTTTTCAAATGAAAGGTAAAAATCAATCTCTTTTTTTACACTATCAGCTAATGAATTAGTATCAAGACGTATTATTTCCTTGAAATGTTGAAAACGTTTTGGAGTATTATGAAAATCCGGTATTGTTTCAATTAATCGCTCACCAGGTAGATCACTTAGTAAACTCTGATATGTTCCAAAAGCCTTGGCAGCCTCAAAAGCCTGATTTTCAGTATCGATTATGTCATAGCCGAGAGCATCTTCAATAAAAAGATAACAGCGCCAATATCCTGTTTCATCCAGAACGAATGGCTTATCTTCCTTGGAGGATACCAGCGATAATGCACTTCGGCTTGCATTTTGGCTGTAGGATTTTTTAATTTTATACTGCAGATGTATACATATTCTTTCAATATTACTCATCAGGTTTTCAGGATTCTTAAAAACGTGATTATTGATTCTCTGAAAGAGATAGTGAATAGTTGCACCTCCCTGAGAGACAAATACTTTATATGTATCATTGATATGACCATTACCGTATGGTTCGGATGATATATAATCACCTAAAATGTTAAATGAGTTAAAAATATTTTTAATATTATTCATTATTTATTCTCCCATAAATTTAATGGATACAGTCCATCTGAAATCATTTTCATAATCGCTTCACAAACCGATTTTTTGTCTTTTTTATATGTAACTCCATACCATAGAGATGATGTATGGTGTACTTCAATTTGTAGTTTTTCCCTTTCTATCAGGTTATTGGCAATGGAGGGTAAATAGAATTCAGCGCTGATATCAGAAATCTTTTCATTGAGAAATGCTGTAAAATAGTTCTCAATATGAGATAAAACTAAGTGGGAAAAATACCATAAATTCATTGAGGTCATTGAATCCGGAGAGATTTGACCGGAATCACATATTATTGCATTATCATTCTTTGTTATTCCATGCGTTTCTATTACACACTTCAGGCTATCGTCCTTTTCTAAAGAGCAGATCCCTCTGGATACAGAGCCGTTTTCAGATAATGTGTTTTGCAGAGAATAACCGATCATCCCTGCAAAAAGGTCATCGGAATTTTGTTTCTCCAATGCATCTGCCGCTTTTTGAAATGCTTCGGATCCATAAAAATCATCGCCATTAATAATTAAAAAGGGACTATTAAGAACACTTCCCGCACAATATAAGGCATGTCCGGTCCCCCATGGTTTTTCTCTTGTCTCAGGCTTTTCAAATCCATCAGGTATTTGTTCTAAATCCTGAAAAACATAAGAAACTCTTACCTTAGACTCGATATTTGATCCAATTTTTTTCTGAAAATCTTCATAAAAATCTTCTCTGATTATGAAAACAACATGATTAAATCCCGCGTTTATAGAATCAAAAAGGGAATATTCAATTATTGTTTCTCCATTTGGTCCAATAGAATCAAGCTGCTTTAATCCTCCATAACGAGAACCCATACCGGCAGCTAAGATAACTAAAGTTTTGTCCATATTTATGTCTCCTATAATGTAAACAGGATAATTTGAACATTGTTTTAAAAGAATAGATAAATTGATAAACTTTATAGACAAATCAGGAATTATATAATAATTTTTGTACATGAATAATACTTTGAAGATTGTTTTAAAAGATGACTTACAGCAAATATTTACTAGTGTTTCTGAAGCTTTTAATATGAGAATGTCGGTGATGGATATTAATATGAAGGCTCTACAGTTTCAGCCCATTTGCAGCTATTGCCATGCTGTACAAAATACACTGGGCTTATTACAATTGTGCCAGGAAAATGATAAAAAGTACTGTTCAATGGCGCAAAGTAAAAAAAAAGCCGTTTCATACACTTGTCATGCAGGTTTAAGGGAAGCTGTATTTCCAATATTTATAGAAAATGAAGCTATAGGATTTTTTATTGTAGGCCAGTTCAGTTCTTCATCAACTATTCCACTGTCTATCCGCAGGAAAATTAAATCAGAAGAAGATCAAAATGAAATAAATAATGCTTTTAATTTAATCACATCTTATGAAGAGCACAGGTTGAACAGTATATTAAAGCTAATAGAAATAACAACAGAATATGTTATTGATAAAAAGATAATATCCATCAAACGGAATCTTCTTTCTGATAAAGTTTATGATTATATAATACAATCAATAGATAAGAATCCTACAGCTGAAGAAACAGCGGCTGCAATGAATATGTCCACTTCTTCTATAAATAAAGCTCTTAAACAAGTTCATGGATCTAGTTTTCGCCAGTTTTCCAATAAAATTCGATTAGATAAAGCGAAACAGTTACTGGAAGAAAACTGCAATATGTCAATTATGGATGTATCTTTTAAAGTCGGAATACAAGATTCTTTGTATTTTTCAAGAATTTTTAAGAGGGAATACGGCTTCTCTCCCAAATTCCTTAAACGCAATAATTGAAATATTGATATGAATAAAGTCTTCTTTCAATTCTAAACCAAATAATCTTTCCGCTGATTCTTCTGTTTTTCGGATAAAATTATATACTTTCGCCTTTGAGGAGTATAAAATAGAAGGCTCCTTTTTCATCGATTGCTGGAATTATTGTGACCGATAGACTCCTTTCAATAAATGATCCACAAAACCCCTTTGAATCAAAAAGTAATATGAAGCTAAAACTTTTAATGGTATATCATGTTTTATTTGATAACCTAAGTCCGGATATCTAATAATCCTTTCAATATCTCCCACCATTTCATTTATTAATCCAAGAACTCCGACTGAATTAGAGACCTCATCAGGAAAATTAAAAAGAGGTCCTGATACAGATACAGCAAAATTAAGGTGGATTGGAAAAGTTAATTTGATCCTTAGAAGTGTATTTGATTTCGATACCAAAGTAATCTTATCATTATCTTTAAAAAATTTTTTAGAAAATTGTATATTTTCTCCAAGGTTCGTGGCTTTATCTTCTACAATAATTTTTGAATCTTCAATACCGTTTATCATTGCTCGATCTCTAAATATTTCAGCTTCTGCCTTTTCCCACAAATGGCTGGTCCAATTACCTTTATCTCCTGAAAAAATGATTATTTTGGCCCCATTTTTTCTAAATAGCTTACAAGCATAATCACAAACCCTAAGATCGTAAGAACAACAAACGACAATTACATCAGACTCAATTTCTTCATTAAAACTGGAAAAATAATTCCACAGAACATTAGCATTTTCTAATACTTCTCTATTCATTTGCTTTTAACTCTCTGATACTTTCTAGATGTACGCTACTTTTTGTAATCTCACTGTATAATTCAGGTCTACGACCTTTCATCCAATTTCTGCCAATAGCATGTTCCAATAATCCTATATTGAATTCTCCAATAACAATATCATCAGATATTTCAGTTGATTCATTAATGACTTCTCCAAAACAATCTATAAGCATGGCATTCCCAGTTCTCACTTCGTCATCATCTAGTCCGACCCCATTGCTAAAAATTAGAAATAGACCATTATCATGAGCTCTGGAGGGTAACCATCTATCGAGCCATTTACGACCTTTAATGCTCTGGAATTCATGTCTGAGGGCGTCAGGATCTTTTTCTCTGTTTTCCCATAACTCTATATCAATTTTTCCTAAAAAATTGTTAGAACTGCTCTTACATCCACCTGTCTGATGGGGCGATAATAAAATATCAGCACCTAATAAGGCAGTACTCCTCACATTTTCAATTAAATTATTATCCCAGCAAATTAATATACCGATCTTAACTCCAAGAGATGTATCAATAATAGTAAATGAATCACCACTAGACATATGTTCAGAAATAAAGCAGTGAATTTTTCTATGATATTGTGTAGCTCTGTCGGGTTGAGTTACAATGTAGGTATTATATAGTTGCCCATCATCACCCTTTTCAATTATTCCCGCACCTATTATTAAATTGTATTTAACAGACAATTCTTTTAGCCGAAATGCTGTATTTCCAATGATTGCATCCTCGGATAAATCCATAATTTGTGATTCATTTAATTTTCTAATATGCCAATATCCTGTCACGCACATTTCTGGAAAAACGATGATTTGCACTCCTTTTGAAGCGGCTTCAATGCACATTTTTTCCATTACGTTTAGATTGTATTTTATATCTCCGGGTTTATGATTAAATTGTGTGGCGGCAACTCTTAAACTTTCATTCATATTTTCCTCCTCATACAGGTCATTATAACTCTGTAAAGGATTATTCAAATAGACAAATATAACAAAAATTTGTAATATATTAATATGAAAATTGATGAATACTTTCAAGGATCTATCAGAACAGAGGAGAAATATTTTACCTATCATCTACTAGGATGCAAAGATCACGAATTGAGTATTAATGGAATTGGTCTTAAGGAGACCATGAAGCCCGGTTTTAATAGGAGAGAAGAGGGAAATAATGACTATCTCATTCTATACTTCTACGATAATATAGATATAAGTGTTGAATGTAAAAAAGAAATCAATATACATAATAAATGGATTATATTAACTCCTGGGACAAGTCATAGCTATGGAAATCAATTTCAAAAATGGAGTCATTCATGGCTGCATGTATCTGGAATATATTTTGAAAAACAGCTCAGGGAGCATAATGTTCCACTAAATGAATTACAAAGCACCGATACTACCAGTTTTTTTGAAAGCATGCTGATAGGCATACATGAGGAAGTTTATTTTAATAATTCACCAATAGTAAAAATCATCAAAAACTATATAAATACTTGGCTTTTAAAAATAAGCAGGCATAAAGTACAACAGATAAATTCTTTTATTCCTGAAAATTTTCTTAAAGTAAAACAAATACTGGATTTTAGATATCATGAAAATTTACCACTATCCTTGATAGCAGAAATCGCTGGATATACCATTCCATATCTTTGTTTAAAATTCAAAGAAATCTATAAAATATCTCCTACTGATTATTTAATTCAAAGAAGAATTAGCATCGCCAAATATTTTTTGGTTACCACCAGCATGAGGATTAGTGAAATTAGCTATAAGGTCGGATATAACGACATCTACTATTTTTCTAAAATATTTAAGAAAAAGGTTCTTGTTAGTCCAAGTCAATATAGAATCCAGAATACAAAGAATGAAGGTAATAATTCCTTGAATGTAACAATACCCTCAGCTTCGCTTTACAATATTCACTAATTCATTTGACAACAAAAATGAAAGGATTAGAATTTAATTAGCAGATTTTTCTGCATAATTCTATCTTAATGAAGTAAAAATTTAATGAGAAAAGTCTATCAGGCTGGTTACTTCTTGTGTCGAGCATCTCCCCATTAAATTATAAAAGGAGATCAATAAATGTCAAAACCGACCAATGAGGATGCAACACTTATTATTCAAATGGCTCAGTTGGGTACAACAATGAATTCTGCCCGTTCTTGGGTATGGAGTGATAAATTTATTCCTGAATATGCAGATTTTACTAAAAAGTATCCTCATGGAAGTGAAGAGTACGGGTATGTCATGCAAATCTTGGGCTGGGAATAATTGTTAGGAACTTTTTATAAGCATAATCTCATAAATGAGGAATTGCTTTTTGATTGGCTAGCTACAGACCTCTTATGGAAGAAACTAAGAGGTTTTGCTTTAGGTGTTCGCGAAGAAGCTAATGAAATCAGACTCTATGAAAATTTTGAAGCGATGGCAAAAGCTCAAATAGGATAATTCTTAAATAATACAAGCTGTAATAATTTGCCGGATTATCCAATTATCAATAAATCTCATCGTGATTCTATTTCGGAATCAAGACCTTCTAACCCGGATTATAATAAGAAAAAAGAATATTAGATACTGGAACGTGAAGAATGCACAGATATAAAATATGGGAATAACATCGCCATGAACCAGATCTACTATAAAATACTTATATAGAATTACATGACAAGATACGGATATCTAGTATATCTCCTTCCGTCTATAATTAGAAATATAAATATTTGGAGATTATAGATGAAAGAAATATCGAAGATGAATACAAAAAGTTGGTTATTACTATTATTACTCTCTTTTCTTTGGGGAGGGTCGTTCTTCTTTGTCGAGATCGCACTCTCGGCATTGCCAATATTTACAATAGTTTTTCTTAGAGTTTTTATAGGAGCCATTATTTTATTAGTCTTCCTGGTAGTAACAGGACGGGAGATCCCTAAGGATAAAAAAGTATGGCTCAATTTATTTGTGATGGGATTCCTCAATAACGTTATTCCCTTCTGTATGATTGTTAGGGGACAACAATTCATCAGTAGTGGATTTGCCTCTATACTAAATGCGACAACACCATTTTTTACAGTGATTGTGGCTCATTTTCTGACCAAAGACGAAAAAATTGACATCAGGAAAATTTTGGGTGTCCTCTTCGGATTTTTAGGAGTCTTTATCCTTATTGGATTTGAACCTTTAAAAAAAGGATCAAATGAAATCTTCGGTATTATGTCGATTCTTATCGCTGCTATTTCTTATTCTTTTGCCGGGATATGGGGTCGAAGGTTTAGGACTCTAAAGGTTGATCCTGTTGTTACTTCTACAGGTCAGTTAATCAGTTCTTCTTTTGTACTTTTTCCTATAATGCTAATTGTCGATCAACCGTGGAATCTTTCCATGCCAGCATTAAATATTTGGGGTGCAATCATAGGGATTGCACTATTTTCAACAAGTTTAGCCTATATTATTTTCTTCAAGATCCTGTCATCTTCCGGAGCGACTAATGTTATGCTCGTAACCTTCTTGATACCCATCAGCGCTATTCTCCTCGGTGTTTTTATATTATCAGAAAAGTTTGAGATTCAGTATCTTATAGGTATGGTTGTAATTGGTATCGGTTTAGTATTTATTGATGGTAGATTAATCCAAAGAATAAAAGGAAAAGGACATGTCGCAATATAAAAAAGATGATTTTTCTATAAAATATGCGGCAATTTCATCTAAAGAATTTAAAGAAGATGTAACTTTTTACTATGGTGTTAAGACTACGGGTATTTTTTGTAAACCAGGATGTTCTTCCCGATTACCAAAACCTCAAAATGTTGTTTTTTTTAACAACACAATGAATGCTGTTCAGTCTGGTTTTCGTCCTTGTAAAAGATGTAAACCACTAACAGAACCCGGGAATAAGTATTCAGGCTTGATAACTACTATTTGTAGAATTATTGAAGAATCAGAAGAAGAACCTACTCTAAAACAACTATCTAACAAAACAGAATATAGTGAGACTTCTATTCAGAAAATTTTCAAAAAGATTACCGGGATCTCTCCCAAAGAATATGCATCAGCTATTAAAGCTCAAAGATTTAAGGATGAACTTCATAAAGGATCGTCAGTGACATCTGCAATTTATTCAGCAGGATATGGTTCCTCCAGTAGAGTATATGAAAATGTAAAAAATATTCTTGCTATGTCTCCTTCCAAGTATCGGGATTCAGGAAAGGGAGTAGAATTAAGGGTAGAAGTGTTTCCATGTATATTGGGATTTGTCTTGATTGCTTTTACTGATATGGGAGTTTCTACTATCGAATTGGGCGATAGTGAAGAATCCCTTATGTCGTTATTTAAACTCAAGTTTGAAAACGGAAAAATAAAAGGATTGACATTTGAAGATAAGAAGATGGTAGAAATTATTCTCTCGAAAATAGAGAATCCAGATGAAATCATTGATATCCCTTTGGATATTCATGGCACTATTTTTCAAAAAAAAGTATGGAATGCCTTGAGAAACATCCCCTTTGGAGAAACCAGAACATATAGCGATATCGCAATACAAATTGGTAAACCGAAATCAGTTAGAGCTGTTGCAAATGCCTGTGGTAAAAATGAAATAGCTATCCTGATACCTTGCCATCGAGTTGTAAGAAAAAATGGAGAACTCGCAGGATATAAATGGGGAAAAGAACGAAAAGTTAAGCTTCTTGACAATGAAAAAAATAGAAAAATATAAGAGTATTTTAATCGGTAGCTTATTAATGGCTTCAGTATTATTCTTGAAGCCATTTACGTAACTGATATGAACATCAATTCTTCATATCAGGAGTTATTTGATAAATTATTATATTAATCTTTATCGGATTAAATTCTTCTTACATTTGTAGCACATGGACCTTTTGGGC
>JADGDJ010000311.1 GCA_016744925.1 Spirochaetaceae bacterium | reverse complement strand
TGATTATAACTGAAAAAATTCAGTGATAACACCTCTCTCCTCGAAGAGTGTTATCTGTTATTGAATGAAGCAGGTCTCCTGACTTACCGGATTTTATCTTTTGCCTTCCCGATTTCTCAGTGGCTTTAATAAAAGATACACGCCGGAATACAGTGACGGGATCGCTCCGGATTCTAACCGGATTCCCTATTAAGACGTAATTTCCAAAACGGAAATATTGGTCACTAAATTCTACAGATGATTCATAAATACCATAGAATTTCCAAATGATCCAGAGTTTATTCAAATATTGTTGACATGAAACTGCTTTTACCGTAATTATGTTTTAACATTCGCAATAATTCCGCGGTTATGGGAAACCTGTGTAAATCAGGTACGGACCCGCCGCTGTAATTTGTTCCGGTTAAAACCGGCTGCTTAAAAGCAGTACCAGACTTAAAAAGCCACTGTTCTTTTGTGATGGGAAGGTTAGGTTTTGGTAATCGAGAAGTCAGAAGACCTGGCGCGGAATCATCAGAATGTCGCATTTAACGAGGTTATTAAATGGGACAGCAGGATAATTCTGCGTCCCTCCTGTATCGGGAGGTATTATGCAAGACAAATCATCCGGTGGTTTTATCATCGGTGGAACTCATTCGGGCTGTGGCAAGACGACTGTAACCCTGGGGTTAATCGGTGCTTTGAAAAAGAGAGGACTCTCTGTCAGTCCCTGGAAATCGGGACCCGACTACATCGATCCTGGATTTCACAGCAGAGCGGCGGGGAAAATTTGCCGAAATCTCGATTCCATGTTGCTATCGGATCAGTCTGTTCGGGAGATCTACGATAGAAACTGTGGGGGTATCTCTCTGATCGAGGGAGTCATGGGGCTCTTTGATGGTGCCGGTCCCCTCGATGAAAGGGGAAGCGCCGCCCATCTATCAAAATTACTGCAATTACCTGTTATTCTTATTATTGATGCAAAAGCCATGGCGCGAAGTGCCGCAGCTATCGCTTTGGGTTTTTCTCAATTTGATGAAGATGTGAAGATCGCCGGTTTCATAATGAACAGAGTCGGCTCAGAAAGACATTTTGATATTCTTAAAGAGTCCATAGAATCTAAAATGGATATCCCCGTATTGGGATACCTGCCTAAGGATGCCACCATGTCCATTCCCGAACGGCATTTGGGATTGGTGAATGATCTGGAAGACAATCGATGGGATACACTCTTTTCTTCCATAGTAGAGAATGTGGAAACCCATATAGATATAGACCGTCTTTTGAAAATTGCAACTTGTGCAAAACCGCGAGAAAGAATAGAACCAATCCTCTTTTCTCCTTCTTTACATCAACAAATCTTTATCAAAATTGCCGTGGCAAGAGATCTCGCTTTTCAATTCTATTACGAAGACAATCTCGATCTGCTTAGACACCTCGGTGCGGAGATTTGTTTTTTCAGCCCTCTTGAGGATAAATATCTACCGGAAGATATCTCTGCTGTGTATTTCGGCGGGGGCTATCCCGAGCTATTTGCCCGACAATTGACCGAGAACAGTTCGTTGCGAAATCAATTGGTTCGTCTCGCCGAAAAAGGGATGCCCATATATGGTGAATGCGGGGGGTTTATGTACCTCACTGAGGGGATCATCGATAAAGATGGCGTGTTTTTTCCCATGACCGGAATCCTTCCGGGCCGTGCCAAAATGGGAAAAAAACTCAGATCTCTCGGGTACTGCAGTACGGAACTGAAAGAAGATACAGTTCTCGGAGTTAAAGGCACAAAGGCTATGGGTCATGTATTTCACTGGGCGGAATTGGTTCATGTCGATGAAGCAGAAGATCGAGCTTTTACCGTGTCTAAAGGTGAGAAACTGTTGGAAGAGGGATTTTTTAGAGCCAATGTGCTGGGCAGCTGGGTGCATCATCACTTTGCATCCAATATAAAAATGGCATCGGCTTTTATTGATGGTGCCCGAAAATACAGGAGTGAATATGAGAGTTAAAGAGCGACAGTACCTCGAACCGGATGAAATATACAAAAGAAGCTTTGCCATCATCAAAGAGGAATTCGGAGACTACCGGGTCGAAGATGATGAGATGCTCATCCGCACCAGAATAGCCCATACGACAGCCGATGTGGAATTTTCAAAAACATTTTGTTTTCACCCCCGTGCCATAGAGGCGGGGATAGAAGCATTGAGATCAGGAAAAAATATTTTCACCGATGTCTCAATGGTTATGTCCGGAGTACGCCCTCGAATTCCCGAGGATTACAAAGGGGAGCTCTGTTGCTTTTTGTATGATGGAGATATCGTCGGTGAAGCCAGAAGGCGGGGGACAACCAAATCGGCCGCAGCCATGACTAAGGGCATTTCCGCTTATGAAGGGGGCATCGTTGCCATCGGCAATGCCCCCACAGCTCTTTTTGAACTGATAGACCTGATGAAAGAGGGAAAGGCCAACCCGGCTCTTATCGTCGGGGTTCCTGTCGGTTTTGTCGGTGCCGCCGAGTCGAAACTGGAATTGATGGATCTCGATGTTCCCTTTATCAGCAACCCTGACCGGCGGGGAGGCAGCCCCATAGCCGCGGCTATTGTGAATGGTCTGATTCATTTGTCCAAAAGCGAAAAACAGTGACCTCTTATAGAGGTGTCCTGGGGAAAATCGAAGGGCTGCAGAGAGGTTTCACTTCCGGGACTGCGGCCCAGGCCGCCTCGAAAGCGGCTCTTTTGATGCTCATTTCAGGAGATGTCATCGATGAAGTTTCTGTGACGTTGAAAGGAGGGCTCACACTGGTTCTCCCTGTTACGGGACAGAGCGTTTCTGAAGAATCGGCCTCCTGTGGAATTTTCAAAGACAGTGGAGACGATAGCGATATAACCCACGGTCACGAGTTCTGTGCAGAAGTTTGCTGGTCTCCTATCCCCGGAATTGAACTTCTCGGTGGAAAGGGGGTGGGGACTGTTACGAAAGAGGGGCTTCCGGTCAAACCGGGGAATCCTGCGATCAACCCCAATCCGAGAAGAATGATATTAAAGGACCTTGAAGCTCTTCTTCCCGAAGGAAAAGGGATCCGTTTGACCATCTCCATTCCCGATGGTGAGTCTCTGGCCCGGGAGACCTGGAATCCCCGCCTTGGAGTGACCGGCGGTCTCAGCATCATCGGTACTTCGGGAATAATCGAGCCCAAATCGTCTAAAGCCTACAAGGCGTCAATCGCTTTGTCGGCCAATGTGATTAAGAAGTCGGGAAATCGGGAGATCTATATAACTCCGGGGTATGTGGGAGAGGGATATCTAGAGGGGAAACGGGGTGTTGAACCGCACTCGATCCTCAAAGTGGGGGATCATATGGGGTTCGCCCTGGATTCAGCCGCAGCGAGGGACTTTGAGCATATTTATTATGTCGGTCATATTGGGAAGATGGCAAAGATCGCCTCGGGGATCTTCAATACTCACTGCAAATACGGCGATGCACGCCTCGAAACTGTTGCTGCTTTTGCCGCCGCGGCAGGGGCATCTCAGGAAGAGGTCCTTCAATTATTACAGATGAAAATGGCCGAAGCGGCAGTGCCATTTCTACAGGAGAAGAATTTGCAAGCGACCTTTGATCTGATAAATGAAAGAATTATCGAAAGATCTCTATTGAGAATAAAAAAAGAGATCGTCTTTACATCGGTTATTCTTGATCTCAAGGGAATTGTTCTCTCCGAGTTAAGCCATGGATAGGTTTTCAGTCGTGGGGATTGGCCCGGGACACATCTCTTATATTCTCCCGGTTTCCCTCGCTGCCATCGATGAAGCGGATATTTTGATCGGTGGTGAAAGACATCTGGCTATCTTCGCCCATAAAGGGAAAAAGGAGTTTGTGCTCAGGGGAAATTACTCTGCGGTTTTCCCCTATATCAGAGACAAATACAAAGAGAATAAAATAGCAGTTCTGGTTTCGGGAGATCCGGGATACCACAGTCTCTTGAGAAAAATATCCCTTGAGTTTACATCTGGGGAGTATTCAGTATTTCCGGGAATCAGCTCATTCCAGCTGGCCATGTCGAGGATTGGGAAAGTCTGGAATGAAGGTCATCTCATCAGTCTTCACGGGGTGAGAATTGAAGAAGTAAATTTTCCATCTCAGGATACTCTGATTATGCTGACAGACTATAAAAATACACCGGGATGCATTGCCCGTGAGCTTCTGAAAAGAGGCTTTAAAAACCGAACAGCCTACACTTGTGAAAATCTCTCTTATGACAATGAGCGGGTGAGAAAAATGAGACTGGAAGAAATTGAAGAGGAAGAG
>JADGDJ010000052.1 GCA_016744925.1 Spirochaetaceae bacterium | reverse complement strand
TTGAGCAAGTTTTCTTGAATGATGATTGTTTGGGAGAGCATCAGAGAAAGCAGGACCGAGGCCATGGCGATACCCGCGCTGGGACCATCCTTGGGAGTGGCTCCCTCAGGGATGTGCAGATGGATAATGTGTTTTTCAAAGAATGCGGGATCTACATCGTACTCGGCACAAATTGATTTGACATAGGACAGGGCGATATCTGCCGATTCCTTCATGACATCTCCCATCTGACCTGTGAGCTTTAGTCCTCCTTTTCCGGGAAGAGCAATTGCTTCGAGTATAAGAGTGTCTCCACCAAAGTTGGTCCAGGCTAGCCCCACGGCCATTCCCGGTCTTGTTATCTGTTTGGAAACATCTTCTCTGAAAGGGGCCTTCTTCAGGTACTCTTCCAGGTTTTTTTTCTCGATCAAGTGGGGTAAATCCCCTTTTTCCAAAACTATTTTATGAGCGACTTTTCTGTGAATCCGGTCTATAGCTTTTTCAAAAGATCTCATACCCGCATCGCGGGCATAACCGTCGGCAATAGCGTGGAGAGCTGTTTTGTAATAGCGTATGTGTTTGGGTTCCAGGCCGTGCTTTTTCAATGATTTTGGTATGATATATTTTTTCGCGATCTCAATTTTTTCATCTTCGATGTAACCGGCCAGTCGAATGATCTCCATTCTATCCATAAGAGGCCGTGGAATAGTGTCCAATGTGTTGGCTGTGCAGATAAACAGGATATGGGAAAGATCGAAGGGAAGATCGAGATAGTGATCTCGGAATTCGATGTTTTGTTCAGGGTCCAGAGCTTCGAGAAGAGCCGAAGAGGGATCTCCCTGATGACTGGAAGCCAGTTTGTCTATTTCATCGATCATAAATACAGGAGCTTTTGTTTTAACTATTTTCAATCCCTGTATAAGTTTTCCGGGCATGGCTCCAACGTAGGTCCGTCTATGGCCTTTTATCTCAGCTTCATCTCTCATTCCTCCAACGGAAAAACGAAAGAATTCTCTTCCCAGTGCTCTGGCAATGGACTTGCCTATTGATGTTTTTCCCACACCGGGAGGACCTACGAGGCAGACGATAGAACCCTTTGTATCCTTTTTAAGTTTTCTCACAGAGATATACTCTATAATACGCTCTTTGACATCTTCCAATCCATAATGATCCTCATCGAGAATCTCGGTGCCTCTTTTGATATCGATCTGATCGGCTTTAACATCACCCCAGGGGAGGGAGACAATGGTATCGAGATAATTTCTGGTCACGATGTATTCCGAGGAAGAGGGGTCCATCAATGCAAACTTCTCAAGCTCCTGTTCTACCTGCTCTTTTATTTCACCGTTAAATTTAAAGGCTTCTATTTTTTCCTTGAATTTGAGGTGTTCGCTACTCTTGGAATCAATGGGCTCACCGAGTTCCTTTTTAATAGCTTTAATCTCTTCTCTCAGGAAATAATCTCTCTGACTTTTTTCGATTTTATCGTTTATCTGAGCGGTCAGTTTTCTCTGGATTCTCAATAGTTCCTGCTCTTTTTTAATATAGATGAGCACTCTCTCCATACGATCTTTTATGTTGATGAGATCGAGAATCTCCTGCTGTTGATTTCTGTCAATGTTGAGGATCGATGTTATGAAGTCGGCTATTTTTCCCGGGTGGTCCACATTGACCATATTCAGCCTCATCTCTTCGGAAAAGAGGGGATTGTTGTCCGATATGGTCTTCATTTCCGCTATGAGAGAGCGGGTCATCGCCTTAATCTCATCGGGATCATCCGATTCTTCATCGTCAAGGTAGTCTACTTTTGCGGAGATGGGTGAGTTCTCTTCGATATACTCTCTTATTTTAAATCGCTTCATTGTTGAGATGAATATATTGATCCCCCCGTCGGGAAGATTTATTTTTTTGACTATTTTGGCGACTGTCCCGATTTCATGCAGATCCTGTGCATCGGGAACTTCTATATTTTCATCTTTAACCAGTAGAAGACCAATGACCATATCTGTATTCATGGCATTTTCTATGATCTGCATATCATCGCTTGCTGTAATCATTATGGGTGTAAATACTCCCGGGAACAGCGGCTTACCCACCAATGGGATGATAAGCAGTTTTTCCGGCAGGCTCGTTTCTATTTTTTCCTTATCATTATCAGACATATCTTATCCTTTTCTGAGATTCGCCGGTTCAACTCCACTTTCCTTATTTTGTTTTGCCGGTGCCTCTGTTATACTCAATCCTAATCTAGCGATTATATCAACCACAAGAGAAAAGATGAAGAGGATTCAAAGAACAGATTTAATTGTACTGAAAAGTGAAAAAAGTGGTGAAAACCACAGGCTGGTCACAATGTTTACAGAAAATTTCGGTCTTGTGAGAGCTTTGGCTTTCGGAGCTTCCGGTTCGAGAAGTAGAATGAGGGCTACATCAGCCCCTTACTGTCGTTCAGATGGTGAACTCTATCACGATCCGGTAAAGGATTTGTGGCGCATAACAGATCTGAACGGTAAAAATCTCTATGACGGCATCAGGGGAAACCTGAAAAAATTTTATACGGTTTCTTTCATGAGTGAAGTTGTTTTAAAAACTTATGGTGGAGGTGATGAGCGGGTGTATAAACTCTTTGCCAAAACTCTCGATTTAATCGATAGATCTGATAACGACAAAGAGGTCGGGATACTTCTGATCCTCTATCTTTGGCGTTATCTGTGGATGAACGGGGTTTTGCCCGACCTTAGCGAATGCAGTCACTGCGGCAGGGATATTATGCGGGGAGAATCGGTCTTTTACAAAGGCGATGGTCTTTTCTGCTGCTCGGGATGTATCAGTAGTTCTTCTCTCGAATTGAATCAACAGGCCATAGAATATCTGTATAAAACGTCGACTATGACTTATGAAAAGGCACTTTCTGTTGAGTCCGATGAATCATCTCTCATCAGTCTCAATAAATGTCTTATAATGATAGTGCAGGCCTTGGTCGAGTATCCGCTCAAGTCATTGAAAAGCGGCGGAGCTTTTATATAGAAAAGATTGTTTTATTCGGCAGGTTTTTATTCATAGCGGCTTGCCGCATCCTACAAACAAAGATCTCCCCATGGGGTACAGAAGAGAGAAGAAATATGTATTTGGGATCTTTATTGTATGACAAACAGATCTCTGTTGTGATATAATTTTTCTTTAGTTCAAAATCGTAAGGAGTAATACTGATGAGAGCAGTTGATATCATAATGAAAAAAAGAATGGGTGAAGAACTGAGTAAAGAGGAGATTCATTTTCTCATTGCCGGTTATGTTGATGGTTCGATCCCTGAATATCAGATCTCTTCATGGCTTATGGCCGTTTTTTTTAAGGGTATGACATTTAAAGAGACAGGATTCCTCACAAGAGAGATGATCGAATCTGGTGAAGTTCTCGACCTTGAAGGTATTCCGGGACCCCTCGTTGATAAACATTCAACCGGAGGAGTAGGAGACAAAGTCTCCATCGTTTTAGCTCCCCTTGCAGCTGCCTGCGGTCTTCGTGTGCCTATGATGAGCGGTAGAGCTCTGGGCCACACAGGTGGAACTCTCGATAAACTCGATACAATTCCCGGATTTACTACAGAAATAGATATTAAACAGTTCAGAGCGAACCTCCTGGGATCCGGTCTGGCGATGACGGGACAGAGCAAAAATGTTGTTCCCGCTGATAAAAAAATGTATGCTTTGAGAGATGTAACCGCTACTGTGGAATCTGTTCCCCTCATAACCGCCAGTATTCTGAGCAAGAAGTTTGCAGAAGGTGCTGAATCTCTCGTTTTCGACGTTAAATGCGGATCCGGGGCCTTTATGAAGAATATGGAAGAGGCGGAAAGACTGGCTACTTCTCTTGTGGAAACAGGAAAGAGCCTGGGAAGAAAGGTTGTCGCAGTAATCACCACAATGGATGAACCTCTGGGGCATATGGTAGGAAATTTTCTGGAGATCGAAGAAAGTATCGACTGTCTCAAAGGGAAAGGACCTAAAGACCTTATGGATGTGACCTACAGGCTTACAGCCTGGATGCTCGTTGCCGGAGGAATCTGCAGTGACATTGATTCGGCACTGACAATGTGTCGTGAGAAAATTGAAAGCGGCGAAGCGTACGACCGGTTTATTGAGAATGTAAAAGAGCAGGGTGGTGATCCCGAAGCCTTATTAAAAGGATATGGGACATTCCGCTCAAAATATTCAGTGGAACTGAAAGCCTCGGAAGGCGGTGTCGTACAGGAGATCAATGCCTTTGAAACGGGTATGACCGGTGTTCTGATCGGAGTCGGTAGAAATAAGACAACTGATGACGTTCTCCCCTACGTGGGAATCGAGTTGAAGAAAAAATGCGGTGATTCTGTGAAAGAAGGTGATACTCTTTGTATTATCTATACAGAAGATGAAGGCAAAAATGAAATAGCTCTTGCCAAAATGAAAGACGCATACAGAATCGGAACAGAAACATTTACAACTAAAGAAATGATACGGAAAGAAATTAAAGCTATATGATATGGAACAAGCAGGATATTGACCCGGACAATGTGAGAGAGTTCGCCTCTCTCTTCAACATTGATCTTTTAACGTCATCTATTTTTGTTAGAAGGGGAATTACAGAGCCGGAGCAATTCCGGTTCTTTCTGGAGGATGATTTTCGATTTCTCCACAATCCCTTTAAGCTTTCAGAGATGGAAGAGGTTGTCGATCGCATTTTTATGGCTCGGAGTGAAGGGGAGAAAGTCCTCATTTTTGGTGACAGAGATGTCGACGGAATAACCTCGACTGTCGTAATGGTGCAGACTCTGAGAGAATTGGGGATAGATGTGCAGTGGTCTGTTCCCGTCGGAGAAGATGATTACGGTCTATCCTGTGAAGCCATAGATAAATTCTGTGAAGAAAACGGATCTCTTGTCATCACTGTCGATTGTGGTATTTCCGCATTCGAAGAGGCCAGACACGCCTCGGCTCTGGGTGTCGATGTCATAGTACTGGACCATCACAATCCCAGAGACCAGAAAAAGCTTCCCGAGGCTTACGCCATTGTCAATCCTAAGAAAGAAGACGATAGTTACCCCTTTAAAGGGCTGGCGGGCTGCGGGATCAGTTCAAAGGTTATTTGGGCTCTGTGCCTGGCCAATACGGATATTTACAATCAGCGTTATACCATGCTCAATTTGAATAAAACCGGTGAGGGGCTCTTTTTTGAAGCTGTAAAAGTGGAAAACCTTATGATTACACGCACTTTGAATCTGAAGCTGGACGACTCGACATCCCGTGAGAAGATTGCTGATTTTCTTATGGGAGAAGCTCTTTTTGTCTTCGATCAGAAGGAGCAGCTCAAACTTCTGCGGGATGAGCTTTTCGGGAATTCCGTCGATATATCACTCTACGATTTACAGCCTGAACTCATTGAAAACTTTCCCGGATTATCTGGAGAAACTCTCCAGTCTCTCACGGCAAAGAGCAGGATCAGCAGATACAACGGCGGTGAAGACTCTTCCGTAGAGGTTCTGGCCAACCTTTTTATAAGTTATCTTCTGAAAAAGAACGAGAGTACTTTTCAACCTTTTATGAAGTCACTCGATCTGGTTTCACTGGGAACTATTGCCGACTTAATGCCCCTACTCAATGAGAACCGAATCATTGTGAAAAAAGGGGTGGAACTTCTCAACCGGACAGCCAGGCCGGGGCTGCAGCAGTTGCTGCTGAAGCTCGATCAGAGAGGTAAGAAAATCCGGACGAACGATATCTCCTGGCAGATAACCCCCGTTATCAATTCAGCCGGTCGCATGGGACAGGCTGATCTTGCGGTTAAGCTTTTTTTATCAGAAGATCATGAAGAGATCGATCAGTTATCGGATAAACTTATTGGCTTGAATAAACAGAGACGGGCACTGGGTGATACAGCCTGGAATAAGGTCTTTGCAAAGTCTCCTTCTGTCCTTGAAGAGTACTCCGGTCGTTTGATCATTATTTTGGAAGAATCGGTACCTCGTGGAATTACCGGGATTCTCGCATCGAGACTGTCTCAGGCCTTTCATGTACCCGCGATTGTTCTTACGAAGCAGGGTGACATCATTACCGGTTCCATGAGAAGTTTACCGGGAATCAGTGTCAATAATTTCCTTAAGAGCTTGTCCGGGCTTTTTATCGACTACGGCGGTCACGATCTGGCTGCCGGTTTTTCCCTCACTGCGGATAAATTGAATAGACTTCTCATCGATGCCAAGAAAAACCTTATTCAACTGGAAAAGGCATCTCAAGAGGAAAACAGTGTCAATATCGATGCTGAACTACCTGCTAAATTCATGAATCCCGATCTTGAAAAGATCATAGATATATTCGAGCCCTACGGAGAAAAAAACCGACCCTTAGTTTTTATGTCGAAAAATGTAAAAATTGCCGATGTTAGTATTATTGGGAAAACTGGAGATCATCTCAGACTTTTGATCGACAGTGGTGATTTCAAATGGCCGGCTGTATACTGGAACGGTTCCGGATTCTACAAAAGCGTTTTTGAAAAAAATGATACCGTTGATATCGTTTACAATCTCAATAGAAATTATTTTCAGGGTCGTGAAACTCTGCAATTATCCATAGTGGACTTGAAAAAATGAACAGATTTATAGTACTAATTCTCCTTTTTTTTGCAGCATCGGGGCTGCAGGGACAACATCTCTTTACAGAGCGGTCAGCCAAAAGGGGGGAGATCCTTCGGGCGTATGTCTACCCCTCTCGGGAGATTGTTTACAGCAGTTTTACCCTGGTCGACAATGAAGGCAAAATCATTTCTCATACTGAAGGTTTTGAACTTTCTCTCGATGATACATCTATTGAAACAGCTCTTCTCGGTATACCTTCAGATATTGTTCCGGGAAAATATACACTGAAAGTCTTTTGTGAAACCGCTGAAGGGTCAGATCAGTTTGTAAAGCCATTTTTCATAACCGATAGAGAGTTTATCACAATGGACATCGAACTCAACAGTGATATGAGCAATCTTCGATCCAGTGATGACCCGCAGAAAGCCGAACAGTCGCGAAAGCTCTGGTCAGTGATCAGCACGATCGATGAAGATGCTATCTATTTTGATGATATTTTCATGAAACCCATTGAAAGCTATATTGAAACGGCTTATTACGGTGATCGGAGAAATTTTATTTACAGTGACGGTTCCCACAATAGAACACTGCATTTCGGTTCCGATTTAGCGGCGCCGGTTGGCGAGCCTGTATATGCTGCGGGGGACGGGAAACTCGTGCTCGTTGAAAATCGAATCCTTACAGGCAATACGGTTATTATAGAACATCTCCCCGGTGTCTATACTATGTACTATCATATGGATTCACTCAGTTCAGAATTGGGCATGGTTGTGAAAAAAGGTTCTGAAATCGGGAAAGTGGGAGCTACGGGACTGGTTACGGGAGCTCATTTACACTGGGAAATGAGAGTTTCCGGAGTTGCAGTAGATCCATTACTATTTTGGGAGAATCCTCTTATTGACAAAGATGAAATAATGGATATTATAACATCTATTCATTGAAAGAGGGGGGTGATGTAACATCGCCAATATAAAGGTTCACGATGACGAGCCGTTGGAAAAAGCAATCAAACGCTTCAAACGACTGGTTGAGAAAGAGGGTATTATCCGCGAGTACAAAAAACGCGAATATTTTGAAAAGCCTTCCACAATCAAAGCTCGACAGGCCAAAGCGCTAAAGCGTAAACTCGCTAAAAAGCTGCGAAAGGCTAATGGTGGAAATAAAAACTACTAAAATGATATAACCGTCTTGTTACAAGGCGGTTTTTTTTTGATTATTTCACTAAGTGCTTAACTTTTGTTTATATCATATGGTATTATTTGCTCAATATGATCAATTTTACATTGGGTGTACTTTTTGTTATCATCCTTCTTATTACAATCCATTTTACTCTTTCCGGCAAAAAGAAAATTATCAACTATCAAAAGAAGGATCAGCTGGCCAGGCTTATTTCTCAACAGAATTTTGAGTTTCTGCTCATCGATACGAGAAGCGAAGAGGATTTCATGTTCTCCCATATCCCGGCCGCAGTAAATATACCTTATGAAAAATTAATCACATCCCTTCCGGTAGAAAATATGTTTTTAACTATAATTGTATATGGAGCAAATAAAAAAATACCCCGTAGTGCTGCGGAGTTTCTCTGTGAGAGCGGGTATTTTAATGTTACCAGTTTCGGCCCCATATCCCGTTGGAAGGGTGAATTGATCAGAAATGAATACATAGGAGATAAACATATTGAAAATTCCGGAGAAGGGAGATTTAATTTCCCGGTTTGAAGTACTCTCAGTAGATACACTGGATGAATATAGAAGCGTTGCTGTTCATCTGAAACATATTAAAACAGGTTGTCGTGTTTTCAAAATCATCACCGATGACAAGGAAAATCTTTTTTCTTTCACCTTCAGAACACCCCCTTCAGATAACACGGGAGTGGCGCATATTATAGAACACACTGTTTTGTGCGGTTCGAAAAACTTTCCTGTGAAAGACCCTTTTCTGTCCCTGGCAAAAGGCAGTATGAATACCTTTCTCAACGCTATGACTTTTCCCGATAAAACTATGTATCCTGCAGGCAGTGCCGTAGAGCAGGATTATTTTAATCTCATGCAGGTCTACGGTGATTCTGTCTTTTTTCCTCTCCTGAATGAACACATGTTTCGTCAGGAAGGTCACAGGCTGGAGATTGACGAAGAGGGAAAACTGTACAGGACAGGTGTCGTGTACAACGAGATGAAGGGGAGTTACAGCTCTGTTGAATCTATCGCCGCTGAGTGGTCCGGGAGATCCTTATTTCCCGACAATACCTATGGATACGATTCGGGGGGAGATCCCAAAGAGATTGATCAGCTGACTTACGATCAGTTTGTCAATTTTCACGATACTTACTATCACCCCTCAAATTGCTGGATCTCTCTTTATGGAAACAGCGACCTTGAAAAAAATCTGAACTTTCTGGAAGAGCATTTTCTCAATAAGTTTGATGAACCCCGTCTGATTGATTCTGAAGTCAGACAGCAATCAGAATGGTCTGAACCGCTGTATATGGAAAAATTCTGGCCATCGGCTCCTGAAGATAAAGACCTCACGAGGAAAACCACCCATACACTAAACTGGAAACTGGCTCCTGTAACAGAACCGAAAGGGGTACTTGAGACTCAGATTCTGGCAGAAGTCCTTATGGGAAATGCGGGAGCACCGCTTCTGAAAGCCCTTCAGCAGTCCGATCTCGGTGAAGACCTCTCTCCCGTCAGCGGGCTTGAGACAGAGCTGCAGGACCTCATTTTTACAGCCTCTATCAGAGGTTCTGAGCCTGAGGCGAGGGACCCTTTTGTCGAACTGGTTTTTAATACTTTAAAAGATATCGTCGCTAAGGGTATAGATGAAGATATGATTGAAGGCGCAATCCACGCTGTTGAATTCCGGGCTCGAGAGATACGAGGTGGCGGTCCTTTCGGTCTGCGGCTTATACGAAAGCAGCTACGTGGATGGCTCCACGGTGCCAGTCCTTCAAAAACTCTCAGATTCAATAAATATATTGATGAAGTAAAAGAGAATTGTCGGAAAAAGGGCTATCTGGAGAATCTGATCGAAGAACTGTTCATCAAAAATAGTCACTATTCTGTTGTTTCCGTAAGACCTGACAATAGGCTGCAGCAGAAAGAGAATGAAATAAGTTCAAAGAAAATGGGTGATCTCCTTGAGTCTATGAGTGAAGATGACATTGCGGCTCTTACCGCTAAAAATAATCAACTGAAGGAATTTCAGGAGACACCTGATACAGAAGAGGCTCAGAATAGTATTCCTTTCCTCAATCGATCGGATGTACCTCACGATGTTATAAAAATCCCCACGGTTAAAGGGTCTACTAAAGGAATAACCTGGTATAAACACGAGTTGTTTACCAATGGTATTATCTACTGTGATATGGGATTCACCATGGACAGTCTCGATCCCGATCTTATGATCTGGATGCCCCTGTTCTGTAAAACCCTCTCTTCTATGGGTCTTCCCGGGTTGCCATATGATGAAACCGCCAGGCTGCTCTCTCTTCATACGGGAGGATTTGGGGCATCACTGGAAGCTAGTAGTACTTTTATCGATAAAGAGATGCTAAAAGTGATCTATGTACGGTTTAAGATACTCAGTGAGCAGACTGATAAAGGGCTTGAGCTCGTCAGTCGCCTTATCCGTGAAATAGATTTTTCCGATATCAACCGCTTGAAAGACCTTATTCTCGAGATCCGAAATGATTACAAGTCATCAATTATTCCTTCGGGGCACTCCTATGCAATGATGCGTTCCGGGTGTCGCTTTTCAGAAGCGGGGGCACTCGAAGAGAGCTGGTATGGAATATCTCAGCTTGAACATCTTACAGAGGTCTCAGAAAATCTGTCCGATGAAAAACTAAGGGAAATTGCAAAAACTCTGGGGCTCATCCGATCTGAACTTTTTAACAGAGAATCCATAAAGATCAATGTGACTGCACCCGATGGTGAGGGTGATAAAGTTGTCCACACGCTCATTGAAGATCTCAATATACTGGAAGAGGGTATGGCCAATAAATCAGAGCTGCCCGAACTATTTCGTCACGAATCGAAAGGAGAGGGGCTCGCTGTTCCTTCTACTGTGTCTTATGTTTCCCTTTCTCTGCCCGGTAGCCGGTTGGGAACGAAAGAACATGCTTCGACCCTTCTTCTCTCTCATCTTCTTAAAACAGGCTATCTGTGGGAACAGATCCGTATGAGAGGGGGGGCTTATGGAGCCTTCGCTTCCAATTCCGGGCTTGAATCTGTATTCTCATTTGGTTCCTATCGCGATCCCAATATCAGTAAAACCCTGGACGCTTACAAGGGGAGTCTTGAGTTTATGTCGGAAACGGTTAGCCTTAATGATCTTGAATTGGCGCTTATCGGTACGGTCGGAAAAGAATTGAGACCACTATCTCCCGCAGAATCGGGAATAGTGTCCTTCAAAAGAGATCTGCTTGGAATTAGCGATGAAATGCGTCAGAGGAAAAGAGATTATCTTCTCAATATAACAGCTGAAGACATTAAAGAGGCCGCGGCTGTGTTGCTCAGTCGTTGGGATCAGGCGGTGATTACAGTTGTCTCCAGCACAGATGCACTGGAAGCGGCGTCGGAAGAAGTCCCCGAGCTGAAAGGTCATATTCGGGAATTACCTCAATAAACCTATTTTCCTGAGCAATACAGGAAGAATCGGGCTGAATGCCATAAGCATCGGTAGAATGATGATAATCTCTATATGATTTGATTGTTTTATCGGTGTGAGTATTTTTAATAAGATCATCAACAGGGTTGAGATTATTTGGATCATCCAAAGGAGGTTCAGTTTCCCCCTCCATTTCCCCCCTTTTTTCCAGTACATGATAGCGGCTGGTATGGCAAAAAATGCCAGCGGATTAATCATAAAGAGATTCAGATTGTTGTATGAATAGGTGTGATCTGTAAATACGGCCAGAAAGAGTAGGACAGACCCTAAAATGCCCAACAGAAAACCGACAGTGATGCTGGTGAGGGCGTAAATCTTTCTCTCGCCTCTGAGGCTTCTAATATTCATCAGTAAGATTAAAGTCGTTAACACTATCGATACAATGATTGCAACTCCGTAAGGCGCCTGATACTCTGTGGGGAGAGGTTTTCTCTTATTTACCTTATTGAGAACATTTAGCTCGCTAACCAGAGGAACTTCCTTTCCCTCATCATCGATATATGTGAAATCAGAAACGACATCTCCCAGTACATCGGGAAGGAACATCTCCTGCCAGAGTGAAATCGGTTTGTCTATCAGGGGTCCCTGGAGCAGAGATAATATCGAACCTGCCAGTTTTGAATTAGAAGTGAAAAGCAGAAAACTCTCCCGGAAAGTCTTTCCCTTTTGAATCTCTGTTTTATCCAGGAACTGTCCGGATAGAGCATTGTCAATATAATCTCTGATTCGGGTTGAGCAGTTATCATTGTAATGGTGGTAGAGATAGGTTCTGTTTTCCGGTTTTACCTTATTGTTCAGTGCCTGATACATCTCCAGTTTGCTCATCGGCGACAGATTGAGAACATATTCAGTTAAGTCTCTTTGCTGTTCTTTTACGGATCTTATATAGGGGTCCGTGTATGCTGCCCATGCTATGTAGAGGAGGCGTCCCACTGCAAAGTTTGAAAAGAAATCATCATCTTCAAAATAAAAATTACCAAAGTCGTAAAAAACGTCTTTCCCGTTGTTTGTATTTTTTATGGCCAGACCTGTATGTCCCCACAGCGAATAGAGCGGGTCCCCTTGGCCAATGACGAATAAACGGACTTCCAGCTCCTCTCCTGTGAGTTCCTGTGAAAATAGAGAAGGAGATAAAAACAGCAGAAATAGAAAGAAGATGCAAACTCTAGGTAATTTCATAGGGGCAATTATGGCAGGGGCACTTTTAAAAATCAAGATCAGTTTATCTGTGTAAAACGAGGCTAAACAATCTACAATTAATATAATAGCAGTTTGAGGCGGGGAGTTAAGGTTGGCAGTAAGAATCGGAGACTGGATGATAGTAGAAGGAATACTCAATTCGAGGGAAGTCGAGCTCGTCGTAGACAGTCAGCACAAAGGGGACTCCAGGCTCTTTGGAGAGATAGCATTGGCCCATGCCTACATTACACCCTTTGATTTGCAGCGTTTTTTAAGTTTTCATGACGATAAAGAGGAAAAAAAATAGTTTTTTATACTTATTTATTTGATTCTGGGAATAAAACTGTTAAAATGTAATCAATCTTTAAGTATAAGATATTAATTCATTTTTTTAAAAGTAGGAGTTTTAAATGGCTGAAAAAGAAACATTAGTTGTATCGTCAAAAGTAAAAAATTATATTAAATCAAACGGAGACCTTAAATGCTCTGCGAAAGTAATTGAAGTCCTCTCTGACAAGATCAGAGAAATCTGTGATGCGGCTATTGAAAATGCAAAAAATGACAAGAGAAAAACCGTACAGGATAAAGATATCGTTTAATCCTATTCTTAATTAGTAATTATAGAAAAGACCGTCAACAATTGAACGGTCTTTTTTTTATTAAAATGGAAGATAGTTACCCAGACATGTCCCGGGCTGTAATTATGAGGATTATCTATCTCAGACTTTTTTCCACTGATCTTGTTTTTTCCCGAGTTTTCTTCTGATATTTTTATCATTTTCCTCTTTCAGTTTTTTCTCAGTGTCCAGACGCTGGATGCGACGTTCCTCTTCATCCTGCTGTGCAACCAGCCAGGCGGATTTATTTTTATCTTCTTCTGAAATTTCAAGCTTATCTGTTTTGACTTTAATCTTGATGGGTTTGTTGATTTTGATCTTTTCAAGATTGACATTTTTCAGATTCAGATCCCGGATGTTGGTTCCTGAAAAATCAGTTCCTTCGAGGATGGCAGATGAGAAATCGGCATCTTTGATATTGGAATCCGTCAGGACAGCATTGGTTAAATCGGCTTTTGAAAAATCAGAGTTTTTCAGGCTGGCCTTTTTCATTTTGCAATTCTGGAGATTGGTCGAATGGAAGCAGGCTCCTGTAAGTCTGGCGCTGCTCAGGTTTGCTCTTCGGAGATCACTTCCTGTGAAATCGGCACCGGTCAATTCGGCATTGGAAAGATTGGCTTCCCTTAGATTGAAGTCGCTTAAATTAATCCCTTTCAGGTCGGCTTTGAATCCCGTTCCGCTTCTTTTCACAAAACTATTCCATGTATGGATATTGTCTTCTCTCAGTGCTTTCATTAATACTTTCAGCTGTCTCTCATTTCCGCTGAAATCTGACTGATGGATTATCATCAATGTTCTCCTGTCCCTATATTCTTTCACCGATCATAGTGAAAAATCTGCTGCTGTTCAAGAACTAAGATTCTCTTTCTTCTGATTCAGAGAAAGATAATGTGTATATTGTTCCCTCTTTTCGCTCTATATTAATCTCTCCATCGATCTGATCGGTGAGTACCTGGATTAGTTTCATTCCCAGAGATTTCATTTTCTGCGGATCCAGGTCTGCCGGTAAACCGATTCCATTATCGCCGATGCGCAGAGAGATCTGTTCGTTTTGAACTTTAAGACTGATCCGGATTTCGCCTGCCCTATTGCCTGGAAAAGCGTATTTTATGGCATTGGTGAGAATCTCATTGACTATGAGGCCGCAGGGAATAGCTGTGTTGATGCTCAGCATAAGTGGATCGGACTCTATTGCCAGGGTTACATTTTCGTGAACACTATAACTGCTGATAAGCTTTTCAGCCAGAGAACCTATATATTCAGAGAAATTGATTGTAGCCATCAGATCTGACTGATAGAGCTTTTCATGAACGAGAGACATGGACTGAACTCTGTCTTCGCTTTCCTGGATTACAGCCAATAGTGTTTCATCTTTTATCCGTGATCTTTGCATATGGAGGAGGGAGGATATTATCTGTAGGTTGTTTTTTACTCTGTGGTGAATCTCTTTTACCAGTATGAGTTTTTCATCGAGTGATTGACGGATTTCCTTTTCCGTTTTCCTCTGCTGTTCCATAAGTTCAATATTCCGGGTAACTGTTGCAATGTTCAAACTAAAGGTGCGGAGGATGCTTTTTTTCATTTCATTTAGTCGTGGAATGTCCTGGAGATAGATCAATAGTTGCTGACCTTCTTTGTACATCATGATCATGGCGCAATCATTATTATGAAATATCATCTGTCGCTGAGGTTTAGTTAGATCGATCCTTTCATAAATCTCTCTTGAAATAAGCTTCTTAAGACTCTTTGTCTCATTCAGTGATTTATATTCTCCGATGCCGCCGCTAATATGGATTTTGTCTTCTTCCAGGATTCCTCCGAATATTGTAAAATCATTGCTCAATTCCGAGTCCAAACTATTGATGACGTGTACCAGAGAAGAATACACCGCAGAGCGTAAAGGCTTCTGAGAATCGAGTTCATGCATCTCTGCAGAAATTGCCGCCACAGTGGAAAGACTGAGCCTGCTTTCCTCTATACGTCTGAGATCATCAAAGTTTCTAATTGAGGATATGATCGTCGTTACAAGTTTGGATGAGGTGAGTTCTGTTTTTTCCTTATAGTCGTTTATATCATATTCGGTAATCACTTCTAATTCAGGTGCATAACCGGGCTGTCCCGTTCTCAGGATGATTCGCACCAGGTTGTTTTTGGCAGATTCCCTGATAAACTTGACCAGCTGTAATCCCGAGTCGTGATTTTCCATAACCACATCGAGCAGAATAACAGCCGTATCGGGATTGTCTATTATCAATCTCCTGGTTTCCTCGGCTGAAAAAGCGCTGATCATATTGAGAGGTTTGTCTTTAAAAGTAAAGTTACTCAGAGCGAGAGCCGTCACCGCGTGTACTTCTACATCATCATCGGCGACTATCAGCTTCCAGGATTCCCGGTTGGAAATGTCATACCCGGGACCCTGATCTTCTGAGATAAACTGGAGTAGGTCGTTGTCAATTTCACTCACTTCTAAATTTTAGGATTAAAAGGAGTTAGTCACAAGTAGAAAATCCAATTTTTTAATAACTCTATTCTTCAGGAAGAACTCTTACAGCACCTTTGTCAGCTGATGCCGCCAGGAGAGCATAGGCTTTAAGAGCTGTAGACACTGTTCTTTCTCTCCCTTCAGGTTTAAAGGCGAGTTTGCCTTTGGCTTCTTCTTTTTTTCTTCTCTCGGCCAGTTCAATATCGCTGATGAGAATATTTATTTTTCTAAGAGGGATATCTATCTCGATCTGGTCGCCAGCTTCGATAAGAGCTATAGCACCGCCCGCCGCAGCTTCAGGAGAGACATGACCGATTGAAAGACCTGAAGTCCCGCCGGAAAATCGACCGTCTGTAATCAGAGCGCATTCTTTCCCCAGATGTATCGACTTCAGGTAGGAAGTAGGGTATAACATCTCCTGCATTCCCGGTCCACCTTTTGGTCCCTCATAGCGGATGATAACCACATCTCCTGATTTCACATCCCCACCGAGTATGGCGTCGCAGGCATCATCCTGAGAGTAATATACCTTTGCCGGTCCTGTAAATTTGTATATGGATTTGTCAACGCCGGCAGTTTTGACTATACTGCCCTTTTCAGCCATATTCCCAAAGAGTACAGCCAATCCACCCTCTCTGTCGTAACAGTGCTCAAGACTTCTGATACAGCCTTTTTCTCTGTCAATGTCTGCAGCTTTGTAATATGTCTCCTGAGATCCCATGGTGATAGATCTCACTCCCGCAGGTGATGCGAGATATCTCCTGGTGGCCTCAGTAGAGGAGTTGTCTGCCATGACATCAAACTGTTTCAGAGTTTCAGCCAGAGAAGGAGAGTCAATTCTGCCTACAGAAGTATCTAATAAATCAGCTCTGTCCAATTCTCCGAGAATTGCCATAATTCCACCGGCTCTGTTGACATCTTCTATGTGATAGTGTGAGTTGGGGCTGACCTTACACAAGCAGGGAATCTTTCGGGATAAACGGTCGATATCATCCATTGTGAAATCCACTTCCGCTGCACTGGCGACTGCTAAAAGATGCAGTACCGTATTGGTTGATCCGCCCATGGCAATGTCCAGGGACATGGCATTTTCAAAAGCCGCTTTTGTGGCTATGGAGCGGGGCAGTACGGAAGCATCATCTTTTTCATAAAATCTTTCACAGAGATCGACGATTAATTCTCCCGCCTCTTCGAAGAGGGAAACTCTTTTTTTATGTGTGGCCAGAACTGTTCCATTTCCGGGCAGTCCCAGGCCCAGAGCTTCTACAAGGCAGTTCATAGAGTTGGCTGTAAACATTCCTGAACAGGATCCGCATGTGGGGCAGGCGCTTCTCTCTACCTCTTCCACGTCCGCATCACTTACAGAAGAATCGGCTCCGGCAACCATGGCATCGACGAGATCGAATTTTTTCTTTCCCGAAACACCGGCTTCCATGGGTCCACCGGAAACAAATACTACAGGGATATTTAATCTCATCGCTGCGATGAGCATTCCCGGAGTAATTTTGTCACAGTTGCTTATGCAAACGAGGGCATCCGCTTTATGAGCATTACACATATATTCTACCGAATCGGCAATAATTTCTCTTGAGGGGAGGGAATAGAGCATTCCCGAGTGTCCCATGGCAATTCCATCATCGATGGCAATGGTGTTGAACTCAGCAGCGAAACAGCCGTGTTTTTCAATAATACCTTTGACCATCTGACCTGTTTCGTGAAGATGCACATGGCCCGGTACAAACTGTGTAAATGAGTTGGCAATGGCAATGACCGGTTTGTACATCTGACTTTCCGTCATACCATTTGCCCGCCAGAGACTTCTCGCTCCCGCCATTCTTCTTCCATTTTTTGTTTCAGAACTTCTCAGTTTGTTCGACATATATAATCTCCTATGATAAATGAAGTATTTATTAAGTTTCTTTAATGATACTAATTTTTTCATAAAATTCTATTTGAGTGAATGACAAAAGAGGGAAAAACAGTAAAAATAAGACATGTTATTAACAAATTATCACACACATTGCGAATATTGCGATGGCGCCGGAATGCCGGAAGATTATATAGAAGTTGCCCTGGAGAAAGGGTTCGATGCTTTGGGCTTTTCATCTCATGCTCCTATACCCTTTGAAAAGGACTGGACTGTTTCAGAAGAGGAGCTTCCCGATTATCTCGATCTTATAGATCGTCTGAAAGAGAAATACAAAGATCGTATAGAGGTGTACAAAGGCCTGGAAATTGATTATCTGAAAGGGATCAGTGGTCCCTCATCGGAAAAATTCGCGTCTTTGAAACTCGATTACGCAATAGGTTCCGTTCACATGATGCCTGTGCGCAACTCAGACAAATTTCTCGCTATTGACGGTCCTGTAAAAGATTTGCAGGAATTGCTGAAAAATACTTATGACGGCTCTATGGAATTGCTCTCGAAGGGTTATTTTCAATTGATGCAGGAGATGCTTCAGAATCATAAGTTTGATATTCTCGGACATTTTGATCTGATGAAAAAGAGAAATAAAAACAATCTTCTCTTTGATGAAGAGTCTCCCTGGTATAGAAATCACGTCATAGAGACATTGGATACCCTGGCTGGAACCGATGTCATCCTGGAAGTGAATACAGGAGGACTTTCCCGTGGAGCCACGGATACGATCTATCCCTCTCCATGGATCCTGAAGGCAGCACAAGAGAAGAATATTCCCCTTATGCTCAATGCTGATGCACACAATAAGAAACACATCGACTTTTATTACAGAGAAGCTCTCTCCATAATAAAAGAGTGTGGTTATAGGGAACTCTACTCGCTCTATGGCGGTAAGTGGGTTACTTCATCTATAGAGCTTTAACGAGCTCTTTAAATGTGTCTCCCCGGTCAAATTCGTTCAGGAACATTCCAAATGAAGTGCAACCGGGAGAAAGGATGATGGAATCACCTTCGATGGCTGATTCCAGCGACTGGTTCAGAGCCTCTTTCATCGAAGAATAGGGGCCGTGCCAGGCAATTCCATTCTCTTTGAGTATGGGGATAATCTTTTCAGTACCACTTCCCTCGAGCATATATATCGCTTTGGGTATTTTAAGGCTTTCTTTGAGCGAATCGAAAAGCAACTCCTTATCGGTTCCCCCTGTAATGAGAATCAGCGGTGTTGAAAAACTTTCCACGGCCGCTGCGGTCGCTTCCGGTATGGTTGCCGCCGAGTCATTGTAAAAAGTCACACCTCTCTTTGTTGCAAAGTGCTCCATTCTATGGGCTACGCCGGTAAAAGCGGAAAGCTCAGTTCTGATTATTTCATTTTTGATATGGAATCTATTGAGTATTAGTGCGGCAATTAACATATTGAGTCTGAAGTGTTCACCTGGTACAGATAATTTTTCCGATAAGATCTCGTCTATTTTTTTGCCGTCTTCGGAAAAGTAGCCTTTTGATTTTTCTAGCCAGGCTGCTTTTTTCTGTTTAGCTTCAGCTGGTTTCTCTGCATAGAAGGTATATTTATTTCCACGGGATTCGGATTGAAATTCCCTGCCGTATTCATCATCGGAAAAAATCGAAATTTCATGGGCAGTTTGATTTCTGTATATAAGCTTTTTATCGTAAATATAATCTTCAAAACATTTATATCGATTCTGATGATCATGCATAATATTGGTTATGACAGAAATTTCCGGTTTTAATAGTTCTCTTTCTCCTAAATCCGCCAGCTGCCACGAGGATAACTCAAGAATCACCGGATCCTCTTGTTTGAGATCATTTATAAAAGTTAGAGGAGATACCGTAATGTTTCCACCAAGTTTCACACGGGGATACACTTTTTTCATAACATGATACACCGCTGAAACAGTGGTTGATTTTCCTTTGCTGCCTGTAACGGCGATAATTCTGTTGTCCGCAATTTGTAAAAATACAGAAATATCAGTTTCTATTTTTTTTGATAACTTCAAATAGCGGGATGTGGAGGGGACAGCGGGATTTTTAATGACCATATCGGCATCAGTAAAATCGGATTCTCTGTGTTCGCCTAAAACAAAGCGAATATTTAAATCGCTGAGCTTGTCCACTGAGGGCTGGAGTATTTCGGGTGAACCCAGATCTGTCACTGTGACAATAGAACCGGCTTCAGCAAAAAAACGCGCCGAGGCGATACCTCCGCCGTGAAGACCTAATCCCATAACAGTTACTTTCAGCCCTTTAAGCTTCTTTAATTCTATCAAATTTCACACTCCAGACCGTAAATACGATATATTATAATAAAAAATATGCAGCTTCTTTGCAAGAAGCCCGGGAAGAGGGTAAAATTGTATTATGAAAAAAATAAGATTCAAGACAATCCTTTTCATTTTATTCCTTGTAACAGTGGTTCAGCATCTCGTGGCTCAGAATGGCACAGCTGTTATCGTTTATGCTGAAGGTGACGGGTTTACTCTGGTTCGAGAAGGGGAAACAACCTTTTACGAAGTCGACTACGACGACATTCTGGGAATGCTTCTCTATACGGGAGATGCCGTTCTCACGGAAGAAGATACATTTCTGGAAATACAGGTAACATCCAATGCCAGCCTGATAAAAATAGCGGAAAATACCACTTTCGCCTTTGACGAGATTGGACAGTTCGGTGGAGGGTCACTCAATGTTGTTTATGGTCGAATCCGCGCGAAGGTGAACAAACTTACCAATAACGATGAGTTTTCTGTGACAGGCTCGGGAACAGTTGCCGGAGTGAGAGGAACTGATTTCGGCTATGACCTCACCTTTGGAGAGGATCTCTCTGCAGGTGAGAGTAATGAGGCGATAACTTCTGTCTACTGCTTTGAAGGTTCTGTTCAGGTCGAACAGGAAAATCCCGAAACATTAGAAGTGAAAGAGATATTGATCAGTGCTGATCAGATGGTTGTCACTTCATCGGTAAAACAGGAGGCTCCCTTAATTGTCTATGATATAGAACAGGAGATCGATCAGTTCTGGGACGATAATAAATTTGTCTATGAGATGGCTGAAGAAGATGTTCTTGTCGTCTCGGAAGATTACAATCCTGACGATTATTATTCTGAAAAGATTTTTGGACAGAAAAGACGCCTGAAGAGAGCTGGTTCCGGTTTGGTCATTTTAAGTATGCTTACCGGTGTCGGTGGGGGAGTCGCCCTGAATCTTATGGATGACAATACTCTGGGTACCGGTCTTCTCACCTTGGCAGGAGCTTCTTTTATCGCTGGAACCGTATTTCTGCTTCAAAGCGATGCTCTGCCCGATCCACCGGAAGGTTGGATCTCAACTCCGGTTGAGGCTGAGATTTCAGGAAAACCGGAAATTTCTGAATAAGATAAAAACAGCTCCTGTCGACAGGAGCTGTTTTTATTTGTAACGAACTAGATTTCCATCAAGTCGGAGAAAGCCTTCAAGGCTTCATCGAGATCATCGCCACCGGCCAGAACCTGTTTAGCCAGAAGTTTTCCCAGCTGGACACCTTCCTGATCGAAAGAGTTTACATTCCAGATAAATCCCTGAAAGAGGACTTTATTTTCAAAATGAGCCAGCAGTGCACCGAGAGATCTCGCTGTGAGCTGGTTGCCATAAATGAGAGACGATGGTCTCTGTCCGGCAAATTGTTTATTTTTATTATCATCGGTTTTACCTACTGCAAAGGCAACAATCTGAGCTACCAGATTGGCTTTTAACATCTGCTGGCTGTAGGATCCTTCGTATTCGAGATCGAAGGGGATCTGAGAATCTTTGAATCCGATAAACTGCAGAGGAACAATGTCTGTTCCCTGATGGAGAAGCTGGTAGAATGAGTGTTGTCCATTTGTTCCCGGTTCCCCGAAAATAACAGGACCTGTTGAATAGTTTACCGGTTCACCTCTCCGGTTGACACTTTTTCCATTACTCTCCATGTCCATCTGCTGCAGATGTGCCGGAAATCGGTTTAAAGCCTGTGAATAGGGAAGGACCGCAGTCTGTCCATATCCCATGATAT
>JADGDJ010000310.1 GCA_016744925.1 Spirochaetaceae bacterium | reverse complement strand
GAGTCGGCTTTACTTAAAAAAAGAGCCGATCAGATTGCTGCTCTTGATAATGTTCTTTCTGTATCATTTACTTCGGGAAGATATGATCTTTTTGCAGAAGTTCTGGTTTCATCAAACCACGATCTGGTCCGATTCCTCACTGAGGAATTACCCAATGTTGAAGGTGTTACCAATACAGAAACATTTATGATGCTGAGAAGTTATGGAAAATTTGTTTAAGAATATATTTAAAAAACAGCCTAGTTAAAAATAAACACAGCCTCCCATTTCGGGAGGTTTTTTGTTTATTTGATAAAATATACAAAAAACTATTCGAATACTTTACAATAGAAGACTTGTTAAGTGATTTGAATTTGGATCAATGGAGTTTTATATGGTTAGCCAGGTTTTTACTTTGGTTGTAATGTTATTTTTTATATTTACACCTTTTTTCGTCTTATCAATGTTTCTCACATATACTTTGGATTTCACCAGGAAGGAACGTATATATCTCGTCATTAAAACAACCATAGCCGTGGAGATTATTTGTCTAATTCTAATTTTCGGGGGCAAAACCATATTTTCGTTATTCAATATTACGGTAGATGCTTTCAGAGTCGGAGCAGGAGCTATCCTGTTTCTCAGTGCTGTAGATCTGGTTCAGGGGAAAGGGGCACAGTCTAAGTCCGTTGAGAGGGAAGACATTTCGATAGTTCCTCTGGCAATACCAATAATTGTAGGGCCGGCATCAACGGGAACTCTCATGGTAATGGGCTCGGCATTCAAGACAGTAAACGACTATATTATTGGTCTCATCGCCGTGACAATAGCAGTTCTTCTTTTGGGTCTTATTCTCTTTATCTCACCATGGATCGAGAGAGGCCTGGGTAAAAGGGGCATCTCCGTTCTCAGCCGATTAACCGGTTTAATTCTTTCGGCTATTTCGGCTGACATGATACTCCACGGTATAAAAAATATACTTTCTTAGAATCAATACTGCACTCATTTTGTTGTTTAAACACGACCTATTTGACACTTCCCTGCTTTCTGTTTATTTTTTTACTGTTAATACATAAGCGGGAGGCATAAGACAATGCAAGATAGATTCACCATTAAGGCACAGGAAGTCATTGAACAGGCATCCAAAATAGCTGTTGATCACCAGCACAGTCAGATTGATCCCATTCATCTGCTCGAGGCTTTGATCAGCCAGCAAGAGGGGATAGTCCCTCCTCTTCTCGATCGGCTCGGTGTAGAACGGTCAATTCTTGCATCCGATGTGGATAACTTTCTCAGAAAAATACCCAGAGCTTATGGTGAAACACTCGAGGTTTCTCTCTCTCAACAATCGATGGGACTTCTGCGCAAGTCGGAGAAGGAAGCTTCTGAGCTAAAAGATGAATTCATCTCCACAGAGCATATTTTTATAACCATAGCCGTAAGAGCAGGATCCCTTTCGGACATTCTTCAAAAACACGGCATTACAAAAGAATCTATTCTACAGGCTCTCATCTCCATTCGGGGAAATCAAAGAGTCACGGATCAGAATCCTGAAGATAAATATCAGGCGCTGGACAAATACTGTACGGACCTTACGGCTCTGGCCAGAAAAGAGAAGCTGGATCCCGTCATCGGAAGAGATGAAGAGATCAGACGTGTAATGCAGGTTCTCTCGAGAAGGACGAAAAACAATCCCGTATTAATCGGTGAACCAGGTGTAGGTAAAACAGCCATTGCCGAGGGGTTGGCGCGGAGGATCGTTTCGGGAGATGTTCCCGATTCTCTAAAGAATAAAAAACTCCTCTCTCTTGATCTGGGAGCTCTCATTGCCGGTGCGAAGTTCCGGGGAGAGTTTGAAGAGCGGCTCAAAACAGTTATAAAAGAGATTGGCAAAGCTGATGGTGCGATTATTCTTTTTATCGATGAACTTCACACTCTTATGGGGGCCGGAGCGGCCGAAGGATCGACCGATGCATCCAATCTTCTCAAACCGGCTCTTTCCAGAGGGGAATTGAGAACTATCGGAGCCACGACTCTCGATGAATACCGAAAACATATCGAAAAAGATCCCGCATTTGAACGGCGTTTCCAGCAGGTCTACACAGGAGAACCCTCTGTTGAGGATTCGATTACAATCCTGAGAGGAATAAAGGACCGCTATGAAATCCATCACGGTGTCAGAATTAAAGACGAAGCGCTCATAGCTGCCGCGACACTATCCAATCGCTATATCACTTCCCGGTTTCTGCCGGACAAAGCCATTGATCTGATGGATGAAGCTGCAAGTCGTCTGAAGATGGAAATAGAAAGTCAGCCTGAAGAGATCGACAGACTGGAGAGAAAGATGATGCAGCTGGAGATCGAAAAGCAGTCACTTTCCAGAGAAGATGATAGCTCCTCCGATGAAAGGAGGATGATTATCAGTTCTGAATTGGCCGATCTGAAGAGTGATTTTGATTCTCTCAGTCTTCAATGGCAGAATGAGAAGAAAATTATTGAATCCATCCGCGAGCTGAAACAGCAGATTGAAGATCTCCAGGCGCAGGAAAATATTTTTGAGCGGGAAGGGGACTTTGCCGGAGCTGCGGAGATCAAACATGGAAAACTTCCTCTTACTCAGAGTGAACTAGTCAAAAAAGGGGAAGAGCTCGAAAAGGTTCAGACAGGGAAAAGTCTGCTTCAGGAAGAGGTTACTGAAGAAGATATCGCCCTGGTTGTTTCCAACTGGACGGGAATTCCCGTTACAAAGATGATCAGTTCGGAAAAGGAAAAGCTTCTTCAGCTGGAGAACATACTGGAAGAGAGAGTCGTGGGACAGAACAATGCTGTTGAAACAATCTCTGATGCCATAAGGCGGAACAGGAGCGGTCTTTCGGAAGAAGGGCGGCCCCAGGGATCATTTATCTTTCTTGGTCCAACAGGAGTTGGAAAGACCGAATTAGCCAAAACTCTAGCCGATTTTCTCTTTGATGATGAAAAAGCTCTTACGAGAATAGATATGAGTGAATATATGGAGAAATATGCTGTTTCAAGGCTCATCGGAGCTCCTCCGGGTTATGTTGGTTATGAACAAGGTGGTCAGCTAACCGAAGCGGTGAGAAGAAGACCCTATTCTGTAATTCTCTTTGATGAAATAGAGAAAGCCCATCCCGATGTATTCAATATTCTGCTGCAGGTTCTCGATGATGGTCGTTTGACCGATGGACAGGGGAGGATCGTCAACTTTCAGAATACAATCATTATTATGACCAGTAATCTCGGGAGTGATATCATCCTTCAGAATCTGCCCGCCGATGATTTGAAGATTCAAATGGATGGACTGTTGAAAGCAAAGTTCAAACCTGAATTTCTCAACAGGATAGATGATATCATAATTTTTAATCAGCTCAGTGAAGACAATATTCTCAACATTATCGATATTCTGATAGAGCAGCTAGCCTATAGGTTGAAAGGGAAAAAAATTACCTTGAAACTCTCAGAAGAGGTGAGAAGGCATTTGGCTCATGAGGGGTACGATCCACTCTTCGGTGCCAGGCCTCTCAAAAGAACAATGCAGAATCTTCTGCAAAATAGTCTGGCCAGAAAAATCCTTGCGGGAGACTATCCCGAAGGTTCGACGGCTCAAGTGGGATTGGATAAGGGGATTATCACATTTTCTTAAAAGCAATAGTCCTGATTATGCATCGGAATGGTATTGCCGTTTGGTGCGATCAGGATATTTAACGACGTAGATAGGATAGTTCAGGAGGAAGAACGATATTATTTCCAAAAGTGTCTTCACCATAGCCGTTCTCTGCAAGAATCTTTATGTCTTTTAAAACTCTTTTATCTCCTGTAAACGTTACAGTCAAATCACTGGAGATATCAATTTTCCCCAGAGCCAGGTAGGTTGTTATTGCCCTTTTCACATAGTCGATGAGAGTTTCATCCCCTATGGGATCCAATTCTTCGAAAGAGAAACTGTTTTCGTATATGAGGAGGATTTTCTGCTCTAAAAGATCGAGAAAGATGATACGAAGTTTCTTTTTCATCATATCGGGGGGAATCCTGGTCATTTTCAGTTTTTTGATGAGATTATGTTCCATAATCTTTTTGGCTGCGTAGAGTCTTTTATCGGCATTGATCACTTCATTGGCTCGAAACAGTTCCAGAGGCATGGATGCATCGTAGACCTGATCGTGAAGTTTCATTTTGACATTGCCACCATAGTGAATCACTATTTTTGAAAGCAGTGTGGATGGTCTCACATGGAATCCCCTGTAATTGGGTATATTTACAGTAATGCTGCCTTCAACGCTATACTGTCTGAGGACAGTGCGACAGACCCCTTGAGAAGA
>JADGDJ010000051.1 GCA_016744925.1 Spirochaetaceae bacterium | reverse complement strand
CCTCAGGCCTGTGTAGACCTATGGATGTCATGGGGTGTTCCTGCAGAGAGATGTATTGTTATGCATCCCGGTGATGAAGTAAAAATTAAAGATACAACAATTGTCGCACTAGATTCCTTCGACAGAACAGAATTAGTCACAGCTCCCAAAGGGATGATCCTGAAAGGAAACCCCGTTAGGGAAATGGATGAGATTGCCATAAACTATCTCTTTAAAACTCCCGGTGGAAATCTCTACCATTCAGGAGACTCTCACTACTCCAATTATTTTGCCAAACACGGCAATGACCATAAAGTTGATGTAGCTCTCGGCTCATTCGGTGAAAACCCAAGAGGTATGACAGACAAAATCAATGCCTCTGATATTCTGAGAATGGCTGAATCGCTCAATACAAAAGTAATTATCCCCATCCACCACGATGTATGGACTAACTTCATGGCAGATCCTCAGGAGATTAAAACTCTCTGGAACATGAAAAAAGATAGACTGAAGTATACTTTTAAACCCTATATATGGCAGGTCGGTGGGAAATTCACATGGCCGGAAAATAAAGACGATATGGAGTTTATGTTCGACAGAGGTTTCCACGATGCCTTTGCAATCGAACCGGACCTTCCTTTCAAATCACTTCTTTAATCAAATACAGGCTGCTTTCGAGCAGCCTTTTTTTATGTCATTATTTTTCAATATTCCGGAAGTTCGATTATAAATTCAGTTTTGATATTTTTTTCACTCACAACTGATATTGATCCTCCATGGAGTTCTACAATCTCTTTCACTATTGAAAGCCCCAACCCCGAACCGTGGAGATTCCTGGAAGAATCAGCCTTGTAAAAGCGCTCAAAAATATTGGGGATATCTTCGGGATCGATCCCCGATCCATTGTCTACAAAGGAAATTCTGAGGGAATTTGATTCTTCAAAATTAAAGCTTATACATCCCTCTTCACCTGTAAATTTCAGGGAATTGGAGAGCAGATTAATCCAGATCTGTTTGATCATTTTTTCATCGGCAGAGATCGAGATATCCGGACCGTTCACTTCCCACAGAATGTTTTTCGATAAGAGATCTTTCTCAAATAAACGAAAGACCTCTTCCGCCGTCTTTCTCAGCTTCACCGGCTCTTTTTTCAACAAAGAACTTCCCTGATCGTATTTATGCAGCTGATCCAGTCTTTGGACCAGTTCTGTCAATCGAAGAATTTCACCGTGACAACTTTTTAGACGCGAAGTCTCTGCCGGCCAGATTCCATCGATCATTGCTTCAAGTGTTGTCTGAAGCGATGTCAGTGGAGTTCTCAACTCGTGAGAAATGTCTGCAGTCAACCTCTTTCTCAATAATTCCTGGGATTCAAGAGATCCGGCGAGCTGCTCAATGGCATTGTGAAGAGAGACAATTTCTCTGCTACCCCGGGCAGAGCTTTCGACAGCACTGTAATCATGACCGGCCATTCGCATGGCGTAATTTGTTAAGTTCACCAGAGGTCTGCTTATAGAGAGTGAAAGGAAATACGATGAGATTGTAGAGATAAACAAAGTCAATAATGCTGAAATCAACAGGATTTTATATGTCTCTCCTAAAAAAAAGAGGTCATTGTCTGAGTATTGATCATCGGGGATATAGGAAATATTGAGTAGTGTCGATTCTCCATTATCTCCCAAAGGAACTTCGTAGGATTCACTGCTCAGAGTTTGCAACTCATTGAGATTGTTTTCCTGCATATGCATTGAACATTCTACACTGTTGTTTTCCATGCAGCTCCACATGGTTTCACCATCTCTGGAATTGAGAGATATAAACATTCCCTGTTCCATATAGACATTGCTGAATCGTTCCATCCACTGAGGGTCAACATTTCCCGTTTCCTCCAGGTAAAGAGACAGATTGTGAACAAGCTCCATCCTGGAATCTCTATTTTCCTGAACAAGATAATCTTTAAACCTGTCATTGAGAAAAATAGTGATAAAAATCCCCATAACCGAAACAGCCAGTATCACTATGAGCGATGAGAAGAGTACCAGTTCCATAGTAAGTGTTAAGCACTTTTTTTCAACCATTGAAATAAAAACCCCTTCCCCTTTGAGTGACTATTATCCGAGGATCTTTTGAATCTTTCTCTATTTTAGATCGAAGATTTCTGATATGGGAATCGACAGTTCTGTCCATGCCTCTGAAATCACAACCCATGACAGAACAGATAATCTCTTCACGGGAGAAAATTCGTCCGGGATAAGAGATCAGTTTCTCAAGAATATCGTATTCGATAGGTGTGAGATGTATCTCTTCAAAAGATCTGAATAGTTTTCTCTTTTCCAAATCCATACGGAATATTCCTTCACCAAAATCGATGATCTGAGCCGCGGGACCACTCCCGGAACGACGTAACAAAGCGCTGACCCGTACAAGCAATTCTCTGGGACTGAAGGGCTTTGTGAGATAATCATCTGCACCGATTCTGAAACCGTAAAGAAGAGAACTCTCATCAGACTTTGCTGTCAGCATCAGAATCGGTACGCGGGACTGCCCCCTGATATGGCGGCAGAGATCTTCCCCGCTCATGCCCGGCAGCATCAAATCGAGAATTATAACATCTGGGTGTTCTTCGGAAAATTTATCCCATCCGCTGATGCCATCTGCCGCGACGACTGTTTCATACCCTTCACTTTGCAGATAGGCGCCAACGGCTTCTGCGATTATTGCCTCGTCTTCAACGATAAGTATTTTTGCCATATATCAAACCTAATCCCGTAGAATAGAAATAATCAATAATTATTCTGAATATTATATTCCTGGACATCTGTTTTGACAGAACTCAGATCGAAATTTGAAATATCATCCACGACTTTGACGTAACCACCAAAATCCATTTTCCAGGAAAAATAAACAAAATCCGCCTCGGGAACGAATTGGAGAGTATTGATCCCCTCTTTTAATTCAATTCCCTGATTCCCGAAGGATGGGAAGCTGATCCTGTAATTCAGATCGTTCAGACTTTCGCCGTTGATCAGCCAGTTTGTTTCAGTACCTTTTTGCATAACAATGACCGATGGTTCAAAACCATTTTCAGTAATCTTGAGATCAACTATGTGAATACCCTCTTCCAAACGGGCAATGCCGACAACTTCATTATCGATTTTCGGTGCTGTAAATCCCAGGAATCCCCCCGGATCAATAGAAGAAAAATCACTCCCGGCACCTTCGCTTGAACAACAGCCACTTGAACAACTGCCATCTGACTCACCGGACAGTGCCGCTGTATCACTGAGAAGTGAGGAATCGACTGCGGAAAGGTCGGACACGACTTTGATTCCGCTGGTAATCATTCCCATCCAGCAGGTATAAATGATGGTAGATTCTTCTTTCGGAGGGGTAAACTCTATTGTGTTTAACCCAGGTTTCATTTCAAAGCGGATGTCGTATTCCGGTACTGTAAGGGGATTATTACAACCGTTCAGATCCTCTTCTGCCGCTTCGATAGTCCAAACGACAGGAATACCCGCCTGAACGATAAAAGGCTCGTATTCATCACCATGCATGATCGTCGTAACATACTGTTTTCCATTGGATATTTCGGCGATACGGACATTTTCACTGGACTGATTGAAACTATTTGCTCCCATTAGGGAAACACCGTTGAGACTCATCCCCCTGAGGATCATGCCCCCACCGAGCATGAGCACCAGCAAAGCACTGACTTTGAGGATTCTCCCATGAAATTTCCGGGGAAGTATGGATGAGATTGAACCGAATCCCAGCATGAGAGGCACCGTCCCAAGGCTGAAGAGAAACATAGAAAGGGCGCCAGAGAAGGCACTTCCAGTCCCTAAAGCATATATCTGTACCGATTGTAAGGGACCGCATGGCATAAAGCCATTGAGCAGACCGACAATAAAAGGGCCCCGTCCATTACCCGAATTGACTATGCGGGAAGACAGACCTTTTGGTAATCGGGGAAGGATCTTTCCAACCCAGGGAAAAAGACCCAGCATATTGATACCCATCAAAAGCATGAATAATCCGGCGACTCCCACAATGAGACCCTGCACATTCCCCGTAATGGAAATAACAGAACCGAGGGCTCCCACAAGGGCTCCCACAGCTGTATAGGAAACAACTCTACCCAGATTGTAGAGAAAAGCAGGCATTGATCGCTTGAATACACTCGATTCACCCTGAAAGTTCTTAATCCCTGCCAAGCTGACAGTCAGATTGATTCCACCACACATTCCAATACAGTGGACTGAAGTCATAAGACCGATGATAAATATCAAACCGTAACCCATGGAACTTTCCAACACAGGAAGACGATTCATGATTCCCGATTCACGAACGGCGAGAAACAGGGCGGCCAGAACAATGAGGATTCCCACCCATTGCTTGAGGGAAAAGTTTTCGCCGTTCTTTTTCTTATACATTCCGCAAAATTCATAACCGGCATCTTTCACTCGACTAGCTATTTCAATTAAAAGAGCATCTCTATTGATCTCTTTGACCGAATCATCTGTTTCAACAATCAGCTTGCCTTCTGAATGATTTGCCTTTGCTGAAATAATGGATTGAATTGATTGAACAGCTTTCTCCACATGCATTTCACAGCCACCACAGGTCATCCCATTGATAGACAGCACTAGTTTCATCTAAAACTCCTGATTATTATGTATGGATTTATAGTAAAGGAGTTTTGTGCAGAATCTGTGCAGAGTGAGCTTTTATTTCCCTATTCTTTTTTTTTTCAGCTATGATGAGAAAATTTTTAGACAGACTGTCATCAATGGAGACATTGATAAATCGGGCAGTTTCCAGCTGAGCTTTGACGTCGTCAACTGCACAGCGGATCTCTAAAGACGGACCGTAAGGCATTTCCTCTTTTTTCCAATCGATTATACAGATCTTTCCTTCCGGTTTAAGAAGCCTATAGGCTTCACCCAGAGTGGTTTCCGGCAAATCGAGTTCATGATGAAGATTAACCATAAGAACCAGATCGGCAACAGAATCTTCCAGAGGAATAGTCGACTCATCCATAAGGATGGGCTTAATACCCGGTGAAGAATCAACAATATACTCATTCATCCAATCGATCATAACTGGAGAAATATCTGCTGCAAAGACAACACCATCAGACATAAAATCTGAAAAAGCTCTACTGAAAAAACCCGTTCCGGCTCCAATATCGATCAAAGTTTCACATTTGTCAATTTTCAGTTTATCCCAGACATAAGCCGGAGGAATATCTTCCAGACGTGCCGGATTATTCAACTTCTCAAGTTTTTTCGGATTGAATTTCTTATCCATTCTGTACCTCTTTTGTTTTATTAGTTCGGTCGAGATATGCTGTACTCAATGTTTTAACTGGACAGATAACACACCATGTCCTCGGTTTATAAACCGTGGCCAGAAAACTCCCCAATATGGTAGATGAAAGCATTAAAGAATAGAACCGAAAGGCCAGGTGCAACAGAACCGGAGAGTCAATAGACAGAGTCAAAAGCTGGGGCATATTCCATGGCAATTGAAATGCTATGAATAAGCGGACCTTATCAATGGGAGCCATATTTCCAGAATAAACCATAAATGAGGACATCGTTATAAATATGAGGTTAAAACAGAAATACATGAGCAAATTCCGTTTGAACTTATCTCCCAAAAGCCAATCGGGCGCTTTTTTCCCGAAACTGAATACTCTGAAGAGTGATAAATAATCCGCACGGGGGCATATTCCAGAACACCATTTGTTTTTATTATTCTTAAAGAGCAGATAGAAGGGAATTCCCATGCAGAGGAGAGCCAGAAATGCAAAATATATGTTGATAAAGGGCAATATAAAATAACCAATGGTTAGACCGGCAAATAGTTTTTTGTTTTTTTGAATCATCTAAACCTCTTTTTTAATATATACACTTATTACTATATTGAGAAGAAAAAAGAAACCCCTAACCTATCTTTTAAATAAACCAAGGGGGATATAAAGTATGAGTCTTTTACTGGATAGAGAAAATATATATTCATCAATATATCGTCTGATAATTCTTGCGAAGATAAATACGGCTACTATATTGAATAAGCAATAGAATCTATCTATCATTTGTTTTATGGCAATTATCCGAAAATTCGTAAAAAATCTCTTATTCCAATACACAATTCTCTCACTTATATGCACAATTGCAGTTTCAGTCTTTGTAATTTATGTGCTCATACAGATTAATCAAAATCAGACAGTTAAAATACACTCAATTTTCTACAACGAATTTATAGAGTCTATCCCTGAAAATTATCCCGAAATATTACCGGCCCTAAAGGGATTAGAACATATTGACATTCATGAATTTGAACACTTCCTAACAGACATTAACCTCTACCCGACTTTTAATTCGTTAAAGATTTACAACAAATCACTGCAATTGATATGGGAAAGCAGAGGATCATTTGCTGTTAAAGAGAGCAACAGAGCTCTTCTTAAAGAAGCTTCACAGGGACAATTCAGTTTTGAGATATTGCATACTGAGAAGCTCTCTATTCTCAATAGTTCCTTTCCCGTTTTTATCAATAATCACTTAACTGGAGTTATTGAAATTACCGATATTGATAAAAAAAATGGAAGTGCATTCGAAATTAATCGAAGTTCTGTAATTCTCACAGTATTAGCAGGCGGATTCTTTTTTTACATAAGTTTATTTTTTTTATTTTACAAGGTGTACCAGAAACAGGAAAAGGCCTATTCAAGATTAAATCTAAGCCAGCAGTTGACTTTACACTCCATGTCGCTTCTCGCAGAATTGAGGGACAATGATACGGGAGCGCATATAATCCGAACAAAAACTTATTGCAGGCTAATCGGCAAAGAACTGAAAAAGAGGAAAAAGTTCAAAAAATATCTCACGGAAAACTACCTGGAAGATCTTGAAAGATCAGCACCGCTCCACGATATCGGTAAAGTGGGAATACCCGACAGCATTCTTCTGAAACCGGGAAAGCTGACAGTAGAAGAGTTTGAAATTATAAAAACACATCCCGAAAAGGGCGCTGAAGTCCTGGCCAATGCTGCGGAATCACTTGATTTCCAATCATTCTTCGAAATGGGAATACAAATTGTTCTTCACCACCACGAGAACTGGGACGGAAGCGGTTATCCCAAAGGACTTTCCGGAGAAAACATTCCCCTTTCGGCTAGGATTATGGCACTCGCCGATGTTTACGATGCTCTAAGAACAGAGAGAACGTACAAAGCAGCCTTTTCTCACGATAAAGCAGTTCAAATAATAACTGAAGATTCGGGAAAAAAGTTTGACCCGGAAATAATCGATGCCTTCTTGAATATTGAAGACAAATTCGAAGGGATTTCGCTTCAGTAGTGTGCATAAAGCCGGCAGAACCTTTTACATTATCTGAAAGAATTCAAAAAAACTTCAAAAAAAGGCTCGTAGTCTGCGTATAAATCGGGGTCTAAAAATAAATACACATTGGCGAATTTATCATCAAGATTTTTACAGTAGTAAATAAGAGAATAGGTAGAAAGTTCTTCTGTAGAATTGAATACCAGTGAGGTCCACCCATTGGAAAGTTCTCTCTTATTCTGAAATTGATAATTATCTTTTTTAGAATAGATCTCTATTATAGAATCAATTTGTTTATCCATATCAACCATACCGCCGTAAGCGTTTATGATTATCTGTGATCCCGATAAAAGATCATAATATCTGTCATCATTCTTTTCCCAAAATTCCGGAATAATGTATTCAACCGGAGGTTCTGAGACAACTTCACTTAAGGGGAGTTTATCAAGACTGGATTCTGTAAATATACTAAACCAGAAGATCATCAGATTAACTGATAGAGTAAACAAAACAAGTTTTGTACTGATGAGATACCATTTCTGATAGGGTGTTTTTGCAATCAAAAGAGAAATAATGGTGAGAAGTACTCCTGTGAGAAACCCTCCCATATGGGCAAAGTTATCAATATTACTATTCTGAAATCCAAAAAGAATCTGAATTGCTAAAATGACAGCAAAATTAACAACTATTCTCTTAAAAACAAGACTATTGATCTCTTTTCTGTGCCACATAAGGTAAATGAACAGTGTACCCAGGATACTGAAAACACCTCCTGAAGCACCTACTGACAAATGTGCTGAAGAGAAAAAGAAAGAGAGTACATTTCCCAGAACTGCTCCTCCTACAAAAATAAACAAAAGAATGTACTTATCGAAAAATCGGACCAACAGCCTGCCGATATTTATCAGCCCGAAAACATTCAAAACCAAATGCAGAAGTCCACCATGTAAAAAAATAGGCGTGATCAATCGTATCCAATCTCCCTGAGACACAAGGATTTTTGCCATAGCACCAAATTTGATGTATTCAATGGGATAAACCTGACCATAAACAATCCGCTCGAGAATACTTCCGCCACTGGAAAGAAATAATTGAATCAGTGATACAGCACATATGATCCCCGCGAAAGCAGAAAGTGGGATCAGGGAGACAGACTCACCCAAAGCCATGTTAAAGATATAGGATTTAGGCATTTTGATATCAGTTCTCTGTATTTCTGATTTTGATAGAAGTTCCTGCAAAGGAGGTAATGAGGGAAATTTCAAAACTTCAGGGAAGATATCAAGTATTTGGTCAAAAGCCTTTTGATTGCCGCTTTTTGCAGAATAATAGAGAAAAGACTGAAGGTTTAAATATTTATGCTGTGTATCATAAAAATGAGTTTCCATGTATTCGAGATACAGCTCTGCCAGTTCGAACTCCCCATAATCACAATATAATTGAACAGCAATCTGAAGATACTGATAGGGAATATTTTTTTTGGTAAAATCCACAGATGTGGTATGCAAAAATTTGTACGCTGTCTGAGATCGATTCATTCCGATCAGGAAAATCATACAGTTGTACAACCACAGATAATCGTATTGCACTTTCTGAGTAAAAATAGTGAGAATCTCTTCTCCTTTTTCTTCATCCATCTCTTTAAAAGCATTAGCGGCCTTGGATAATTCCAGAAAGCCAATGGCCTGGATGCTAAAAGAAAAATAGAGGTTTATTTTTAAAAGAAAAGAATTTTTCTGTATTAATTTCAGAAAATGTTTCGATAGGTATTTTTTAAAATATTCATAAACTTCAGTGTAGAGAATTGTTATCACTATAATTATAACCGATATAATATGAAAAGATTCAATCAGAAGTAATACTGATAAGAGGTTAGCAAAACATATAGTAAATCTGAGAAGAAGAGTGTATTTAATCCCTTTCGAAAAAGGGATTAAACGGATTATACTTATAAGAGAAAACATGAAACTGAAGTAGATTGCAATTATATATAAAGACATTGTTTAATAATACATTATATAAATGATTTATTTAAGATGACTTAATATTCAATATTCCAGTAAAAGCCATCTCTTTTTAGAAAGGATTGGAATTAAAACCAGAAACGAAACCCCAGAGCACCGGACACATCCCATGCAGGGAAGTAGAAGTTCGGATCAAACCCGATTCCCATAGTCGGTACCACTTCGATAAAAAGCTCAAAGAAATCGATGGGTTTGTAACTCAATCCCACAGGAATACGTCCTCCCAGTCCCCAGTCGATTTCACCGCCTTTAGTTCCAAAGTTGGTATAAAAACCTATCCCGATATACAGATCCAGGTAATGCTCAACCAAAGGTTGCTGAATCACCCACCAGTCATCAGTCAGTCCTATTGCAAAATAGTCCTTGCTGAACCGCAGGGAAATATTTTGAACAGTACCGGGTATAGCCGGTGTGCTCATGGAAAGAGCTCCCGCTCCGGTACCTGTTCCCAGTCCGTAGGAAAAAGCAGCCCCCAGTCCGGTTTCTGCAAAAATATTTATTGGTAGTAAAACCATTGCTGAAAATATAAATATAAGTGTTCTTTTCTTCATTGAAATCTCCTGATTGCTTTGATACCTCTCTGGATATCCTTTTAAATTCGGCTAAATTTACATTTTATTATCGGAAGAGTGAATAGATAATGTAAAAAAAATCCCGGGAGAGAGATCCCTGTCTTTAAAACCTAACCGGTTTTACTTATAGAGATCAAATAATAGCTTTTAAACTCTCATAGCTGGCTTTAATCGTCTTTTCGATATCTTCTTCACTATGAGCAGCCGAGACAAAAGCAACTTCGTAAGCAGAAGGTGCCAGATAAACACCCCGTTTGAGCATCTCTTTAAAATATTCAGCATAAAAAGTCCCATCGGAACTCATGGAAGTCTCCAGATCAATAACCTTTTTGTCAGTGAAAGCCAATCCCAGAAGAGAACCGACACGGTTCAGAGAATAGGGAATGGAAAGCTTTTCCATATTGTCGCGCAGTCCCGCTTCTAACAATGCACTGAGTTTTTCAAGCTTTTCATATACAGAGCCTTGCCTCAAAATGGAAACCGCTTCATACCCCGCAGCCATAGCAAGAGGATTCCCTGAAAGGGTTCCCGCCTGATACACTGGTCCATCGGGAGCCAGATAGTCCATAATCTCTTTTTTACCGCCGAAAGCTCCCACGGGAAGGCCTCCCCCGATAATCTTTCCGAGAGTTGTTAAATCCGGCTCGACGCCGTAATACTCCTGTGCTCCGCCCTGTGCAATTCTGAATCCCGTTATAACCTCATCAAAAATAAGAACTATGCCTGCTGCTTTTGTAACCTCTCTCAGGTCTTTCAAAAAATCATTCTGAGGTGTTACCATTCCCGCATTGGCCATAATGGGCTCGACGATAAGAGCGGCTATTTCACCTTCATTGCTGGAAATAAGCTCTTTGACACTTTTTATATCGTTGTACTGAGCGATAAGAGTGTTCCCCGCAGTTTCCGGCGTGATTCCGGGACTTCCCGGTATACCGAAAGTGAGCACTCCCGAGCCGGCTTTTATAAGAAAGCTATCGCCATGACCGTGGTAACAACCATCGAATTTGATAATTTTGTTATTTCCCGTGTAGCCTCGGGCAAGCCTCACGGCGCTCATAGTGGCCTCTGTTCCCGAGTTAACCATGCGTATTTTTTCGATAGAGGGATACATTTCCGTGATAAGAGAGGCAAATTTCACTTCAATGCCCGTACAGGCACCAAAACTGGTTCCTTTTTCGACCGATTTCATAATGGCATTTTGAATGCGTGAATCTGCATGGCCCAGTATAAGCGGACCCCAGGAACAAACGTAATCGATGTATTCATTTCCATCGACATCGTATATTTTAGATCCATTCCCGTGATCTATATAGAGAGGGTTCATGCCCACTGATTTAAAAGCTCTTACGGGACTGTTCACACCGCCGGGGATAGATTTTAAAGCTTTACTGAATAGTTCTTCTGATTTGTTATACATAACTTCTCTTTTAATCCTCTAAGTAATATTTTACTCTCTCTTTTTTATACTCTTTAGTACTGTAGAGCACCAGCATTTTTTCCGCAGCTATTTCCCATGCAATTTCAGAAGCCGTCTCTTCACATTCCTCGACTGATGTTCCATGTGTCATTGCAAAGAGAGAATAGGGCCAATCGGGATAAACCGGTCTTCTATAACAGTGGGAGACAGCACTGTACCGGGCTGCAATCTCACCTGCCCTGTCAACCGATTCTTCAGGAAGCTGAAAGCAGACCATGCCGTTTGCCCCGTAACCGGTTTTTCTGTGACGGATGACTCCTGAGATTCTTTTGATTACACGGGCTTTTTTTAATCTTCCGATCTCATTTAAAAGCTCATCTTCTTCCATTTTCAGGATCGTAGCAATTTCTCTCCAGGGTTCACTGACAAGGGGAAATGGTTTTTGCAGCAAACGGATTAAGTCGCGATTAATCTCTACAGAATCAATTTGAGATGAATAGTTATTGGTTGTTTTTTTCTTTTTCTCACCTGAAAATTGGAAATTCACTCCTATTTTATAGGTTTTAAGCGAAGGGAGTATCCTAAAAGATTCAAACTCTTCCTCTTTGAGAATATTCTCGATAACCCTCTCAAGATCTTCACTCTGAGGTATGGTCAATGTAAACCAGACATTGAAATGATGTTCCCTGTAATAATTGTGGCTGACACCGCAATGCCTGCTGATGGCGGCAGCCGTCTTATCAGGATCCTCGGAAGCCACCGCTACGAGAGAACTCTGATACCCCAATCCTTTGGCATTGTAGATGGCGGATATATCACGGATCAAATCTCTTTTCAAAAGTGATTTAACTGTATGAAGGAAGGTATTTTCATCAGTTTCAGCATTTCGAGCCATCTCATAAAAAGGACGGTTTATCAGGGGAATGTCCTGCTGAACCGAATCGAGAACTCTCTTTTCCAGATCGCTCAGATTAATCATTGCGAAGCATCCTTTCTTTTTCCCGGTTCATAAATACAGTAGGGCTCTTCAGCCATTATATTTCCGGTTTGAGAAAATGCCCTGGCACGACAACCGCCGCAGACGCGGATGTATTCGCATTCACCACATTTTCCTTCGTATTGCTTCGGGTCTCTCATTTTAAGAAAGAGAGGGCTGTTTTCCCATTCTTCCTGAAAATTCATATCAGTTTTCCGAATGTCCCCAGCTTCTTCTTCGAGGAAACCGCAAATCTGCACTTTTCCTGTATGAGAGATGAAAGAGAATCCCTGACCTCCCAGACAACCTTTAGTCATAGCATTGAGCCCGTGAGTTTCGAAGGTTACACTTCTGCCGGCTTCTTTCTCTTTCTGCCTTAGAATTCTGTAATAATGCGGAGCGCAAGTCGGTTTCATCTGTATGGGCAGATCGAGGCTCTTTTCGTAAACCCAGGTGAGCACGTCTTCATACTCTTGAGAATCAATCTCAAACTCGGCCATATTTTTTCCGCGCCCTGTAGGCACAAGAAGAAAGGGATGATAACTCACAGCTCCGATATCCATTGACAGTTGGAGGATTTTATCGAGATTTTTATAATTCAACCGGGTTACTGTGGTGTTCACCTGAAACTCCAGCCCCGCTTCTCTCGCAAGCCTTGCGGCGTTCATGACTGAATCAAAAGCACCATCGACCTGCCGGAATGAATCATGGGTCTCTTTATCCGCCCCGTCAATACTGAGAGAGATCCTCTGTATACCCGAGTCGATCATCTTCTGAACATTGTCTTCATTCATCATTATGCCGCAGGGAGCCATAACCATCCTCAATCCGAGGGAGGTTCCATATTTTGCGATCTCGTAAATATCATCTCTGGCCATTGGTTCACCGCCGGTGAGTATGATAATCGGTTTGGAAAATGAGGCGATATTATCCAGCAGTCGAAACGATTCTTCTGTAGTCAGTTCACCGCTATAATTTTTATCCATGGCTGCGGCTCTGCAGTGACGGCAATTGAGGGGACATCGCCTGGTTGTTTCCCAGGCGATCAGTCGGGGAATATGTTTGCGCTCCATTTATCTCTCTCTTTCTGCCAGCAAACGGGCAACGTCTTTAGCAAAATAGGTGAGGATAATATCGGCCCCGGCTCTCTTCATAGAAATGAGCATCTCCATCATAACTTTCTCTTCATCAATAAGTCCTTTCTCTGCAGCGGCCTTCACCATGGCGAACTCACCACTCACATTGTAAGCGGCTAGGGGCATGGAAAATTCCTGTTTGATTCGATAGATAATATCCAGATAAGAAAGGGCCGGTTTAACCATTATGATGTCGGCTCCCTCCATTTTATCCAGTTCCGCTTCGCGGATGGCTTCGTCGCCATTGGGAGGATCCATCTGGTATCCCCGGCGATCTCCTTCGCTGGGTGTTGAGTCGGCCGCTTCCCGGAAAGGTCCGTAAAAGGCCGATGCGTATTTTGCAGAGTATGCCATTATGGAAACATGGGTAAAACCCGCCCCATCAAGGGCTTCACGCATGACTCCCACACGGCCGTCCATCATATCCGAGGGAGACACCATATCGGCACCGGCCTGTGCATGGGAAACGGCCTGTTTCGCAAGATTGATCAATGTGGCATCGTTATCAACCGAACCGTTTTTGAGCACACCGCAGTGACCGTGAGAGGTATATTCACAGAAACAGACATCGGTAATGATCAGCAAGTCCTTCACGTCTTTTTTCAGGGCACGAATAGCAGTCTGAATGATCCCGTTTTCGGACCAGGTATCGGAACCGACTTCATCTTTCGACTCGGGAATACCGAAGAGTATCACTCCGGGAATACCCAGCCGAGCAATCTCTCTACACTCTTCCACCAGTACATCCACAGACATATGATAGTTGCCGGGCATAGAAGAGATCTCATTTTTAACCCCCTCGCCGGGACAGACGAAAAGAGGCATTATCAGGTCGTCCACAGTTAGTCGGTTTTCACGAACCATTCGTCTCAAATTTTCATTTCCGCGCATTCGGCGCATTCTCACTGTTGGAAACATTACAATCCTATCTCCTCATCTGTGAGGTAACAGGCGGGATCCTCCATCCACAGATCATTGTGTACAGCTTCGGCCCTCACGCGAAAATTCCCACCGCATATATCGAGGTATTTGCATTTGGCACAACGGCCTTTCACATGGGGTTTTTTGTCTTTAAGCTTAGCCATCAGAGGGTTGGAGAGGTCAGTCCAAATTTCACTGAAAGGCCTGTCTTTCACATTTCCGAAAGTCTCATGTCTCCAGAACTGATCCGCGTGTACCGCTCCATCCCAGCTGACACAACCGATCCCGTTGCCCGTGCTGTTTCCGCCATTCATTTTAAGAAGCTCCAGCACATCATCGGCTCTTTCATGCCCCTCTTCTTTCATTTTCAAATAGAGATACACTCCGTCTGAGTGGTTGTCCACTGTGAGAACTTCTGTCTCTATACCTTCGCTGAAGAGCTGTTTTGTCTCACGCATAAGCAGATCAACAGTGGCCCTTGTATCGTCATGAGAAAGATCCTCTTTGATGATCTCAGTTCCTCTACCAGAGTAGACGAGGTGGTAGAAACAGACTCTGGGAATGTTTTCATCTCTCAGCAGCTGAAAAATGCCCGGTATATCTTCGACGTTTTTTTTGTTTATGGTAAAGCGAAGCCCTACTTTTATGCCCACTTCCTGACAGTTTCGTAAACCGTTGATGGCATCTTTGAATGCCCCTTTTTTTCCGCGGAAACTGTCGTGAATTTTCTCCAGGCCGTCGAGACTGACTCCCACATAAGAGAGATCAAAATCTTTGAGTTTCTGAGCGATCTCTTTAGTGATCAGAGTACCGTTTGTGGAGAGAACGGCTCTCATCCCCTTCGATCGGGCATGGGCTATCAATTCAAAGAGGTCCGGGCGCATAAGAGGCTCGCCACCGGAAAAAAGCAGAACAGGTGAACCGAACTGTGCCAGGTCATCGATCAGTGCAAATCCCTCTTCCGTGGTCAATTCTCCCGAATAGTCCTGATCATTTGATTGAGAATAACAGTGAATGCACCTGAGATTGCATCGGCGCCCCACATTCCAGACAACCACCGGTTTTTTGTCTTTTGAAAACTGCAGTAAATGGGAAGGGAGTTTCCCCGAATGTCTTCCGTATCTCAAAGGATCTGAGGCTTCCACCGACCCGCAATATAATTTAGATATTCCTACCATATGAATTATACTCCTGTACTGTTTTTTAAGATTTCATCAACAAGGCCGTTGATGGTATGTTCTTTTGCTTCCAGAGCTAATTCAATGCCTCTTTCCACAGCTGTTTCTGTTGTAATAGGACCTATTGAGGCCCCCTTTATTGCTTTTACATATTCCATCCTGCCGAGACTTTCCAGGATCTCTACCAAATGATTCACCGTAGAAGAGCTGGAAAAAGTAACAAGGTCGGGAGTCTTTTGAAATATTTTATCGATTTGTTCCACTCTGTATTGAGGAAGTCTATTTTCATAAATAGCAACAGTGTGAACATCAGCACCCATCTCTTTCAATCCCTCAGGGATTACATCCCCGGCTATAAGAGACCCGGGAATAAGAACGTTCTTGCGGTTGAGGGTGCATTGTATTTTTTTGAATTCATCGACGACGGCAAATGAAGTAAAACGCCCGGGCATCAAATCGGCAACAAGACCGTAGGATTTCAGAACTTTTGCTGTTTCATTTCCTATTACTGCCAGTTTCAAAAGATAGAGAGAACGCACATCGCGCCCGGAATTGAACAAGCGCTCCATAAAAATATCCACGCTGTTCACCGATGTAAAAACCATCCAGTCGTATTTTTCCAGTTCGTTTATCTCTTGATCAATGAGACTCTGATCACTGAGCGGGAGTATATCGATTGTGGGGAGTTCTAAAACATCAGCTCCAGCTCTTTTGAGTTTCTCACAGAGAAATGATGCCTGAGTCCGGCTCCTGGTGACCACAATCCTCTTCCCGAAAAGAGGTTTATTGTCGAACCACTGCAGTTTAGATCGAAGATTTACAACTTCGCCGACAATAATCAGTGCCGGCGGTTTCAATTGAACGTTATCCACTTCACCGACGATAGAATCGAGAGTTCCTGTCACGGTCTGCTGATTACTTCTCGTACCCCATCGTACCAGGGCGACGGGAGTACTGCCCTTACGGCCTGTCTTTTTGAGTTTTTCAACTATTACAGGTAAATTCTTAACACCCATGTAAAATACGAGAGTGCCCAGACCACTGATTTTATCCCAGTCGATATCGCTTTTTTCCTTACCGGCCATTTCGTGACCGGTTACAAACCCGGCAGTAGTGGCGACCCCACGATGAGTGAAAGGAATTCCAGCATAGGCAGACGCGGCAATACCCGCTGTAATGCCGGGAACAACTTCAAATTCAATTCCCGATTCCACCAGGGCAAGAGCCTCTTCTCCACCTCTTCCGAAAACAAAGGGATCTCCCCCTTTCATGCGGATAACATTTTTACCCTCTTTCGCTTTATCTATAAGCAACTGATTAATCTCTTCCTGACTCAGAGTATGGGCCGCAGCCTGTTTCCCCACATAAATTATTTCGGCATCGTTATGAGCCATTTTCAACAGAGCTTCATTGCACAGGTAGTCGTAAACGACCACATGGGCCGACTGGAGGTATTCGGCACCACGAAGTGTGAGAAGGCCTTCATCTCCCGGTCCGGCGCCGACGAGATAGACCATTCCCCGGTTAGTTTTATTATTCATGAAATGACATTTCCTTTATCTCTTTTAGAATGATGGCACCACCCCGTTCAATAATTTTTCCAGCAGCAGAAGCAGCCAGATCAACAGCTGATTTTATAGGTCCTCTCATCTGAGATCGTATCTGATTTTCCCCACTCAGGTCGCTGACCATTCCCGTAAAGAGAAACTCATCCCCTTCTATGCGGGAATAACACCCCACGGGAACCTGACACCCCCCTTCGAGTAATTTGAGAAAAGTCCGCTCGGCTTCAGCCATTATCATTGATTCCCTATGAGTAATCTTTTCAAGGATTTCCCGGATTTCACTATTTGTCTGAAGAACTTCGATGCCGATAATTCCCTGACTGACTGCGGGAACCATCTGTTCCGGATCTAGCGATTCTGAAATTTTATCAGTATAACCGGCACGAATAAGACCGGCGCAAGCGAGAAGAGTGGCATGGCAATATCCCGATTCCATTTTCTTTATGCGGGTTTCTATATTTCCTCTGATATCGATTATTTCCAGTGAGGGGTTGATCTTTCGGATCTGAGAACTTCTCCTCAGGCTGGAAGTGGCGATGACATCACCCTCTTTCATCTCCCCGAGAGTTCTCCCGTCGCGGCTGATAAAAGCATCCCGTACATCTTCTCTCTTGAGAACTGCACCGAGCATTATCCCCTCTGGCAATTCTGTTGGAAGGTCTTTAAGACTGTGTACGGCCACATCAATATCCCCATTATAGAGAGCAACTTCCAGCTCTTTTGTAAAAAGGCCCTTGTCTCCGATTTTAGAGAGAGCAGTATCAAGAATCTTATCACCTTTAGTATGTATGACATTAATTCGAACATTGAGGCTATTGTCCATTTGGGAGAGCATCTCCTGAACCTTTCTTGCCTGAATAAGAGCCAGATTACTTCCTCTGGTCCCGATTATTAGTGTTTCTTTCAATTTTTTTCCCTGCTACTCATGATTTCCTCTACGATGCTTCTCTCTGAAGTCTTGAGATCGAACAAATTATTGACGAGATCGATGTATTCCACATGTCTGCCGTTATCGCTAAGTTGTTTTAAATTTTTTACAATTAAACCTAGATATTTTTTATGTAATCTGGAAGAAAAATGTTCCAGAAACTGGTATTCTTCTTCGCTGACATTCCCCTGAACATTATCCAACTCCCTATCGACAAGCGAGGAGAGTTTATCATTGAGTTGATCGATAGTCGGAGATAACTTAAGCCCGCTCAGCCAGGATTCAAATTCATCAACAAGTCCTTCAATAATAATATGAGCCTTTTTTACAGAGCTGTTTCTCTTGGAATAATTGAATGCCACGACCTCTTGAAGGTCGTCAAGATTGAAAAGAAATACATCCTTCATAGACCTTATGGAATCTTCAATATTTCTCGGTACGGAAAGATCAATAAGTAGAAGCATTTTATGTTTTCTCTTCTTCATTATCCTTTCGATTGTACTTTTTAGAATAATAGGCTTATCCGCTGCCGTCGAAGTCACAACGATATCGCAGGCTTCCAAAGCTTCTTCTATTTTATCGTAACTCAACGCGTTTGCTGAATATTTTTCCGCAAGAGATTCAGCCCGTGCATAAGTTCTGTTGATGATTTGGATCTGACGTGAACCGCGCTCTTTCAGACTTTGAAGAACCAGGTCCCCCGCCTCACCTGCTCCCACAAGAAGAACCGGATGCCCATCCAGACTTGTAAAAACTTTATGAGTCAGTTCAACAGCGGCGTAACTGACAGAGGAAGCCCCTTTATTTATGTCCGTTTCAGAACGGACCCTCTTCCCCGCTTGAAAGGCTTTATGAAAAAGACGACTCATAATAGAGCCGGACATATTGAGACCGATACTGATCTTATAAGCCTCTTTCAATTGACCAAGAATCTGATTCTCGCCTAAAACCATGGAATCCAATCCAGAAGCCACTTCAAAGAGATGCCTGACTGCCCCGGAGCCGCTGAAGTTGTAAAACTTGAAAAGATCACTTTCTTCAATCCGTTTAAAATCCAGGATGTAGGAAACCAGATTATCAGAAACAAAATGACTGCATGACTTGTCCAGAGAAAAATACATTTCAGTCCTGTTACAGGTAGAGACGAGTACTGCTTCAAATATATTAAGACGGTCTTTTAAGAATTCAAAGAACAACTGGATTTCCCCGGCATTAAAGGACAACTGTCCACGAACATCAAGAGGTGATGTCTCATGGTTGATGCCAACGACTCCAATCATTTTTCTATTCCCTCTAAAATGTTGTCTATGGAAGGGGTTAATTGCTCATGAATCAAGATCATCTTTTTATCTTCATCATCTCCCGCCTCACTGATTAGATCTATCCGTTGTTGTCCCAGCTCATCCAGTTTCTCTCCCATATCTTCCGGAAATAGAGAATTGAGAAATTTACGGATTTTACCGGATAGCATCGGGAGCTTCCCTTCTGTTGATATGGCGATCTTCAAATTCCCTCTTTTCACCAGGGCAGGAACATAAAAATTGCAAAAATCGGGATCATCGACACAATTGATAAGAGAGTTCTGCTGGTTTGCTTCTTCATAAACCTGCTTATTGCACTCTCTGCTATTGGTAGCGGCAATAATGAGAAAATATCCCTGACCATCACCACTTTTGTATAAGCGATTAATATACTTCATCTCTTTGTTTTTAACTTGATTAGCCAGTTGGTCCGTCACATTGGGGGAGATAAGAGTGATCGATGCCCCCGCCTCTAAAAGACTTGCGGTTTTACGCTCGGCGATTTTACCTCCGCCGATGACCAGACAGGGTTTATTCTCTAATTTTAAAAATAATGGATACATTGAACGTCCTAAAACCGGTGTAGTGTTGCCTGGGTTAAACTTTCCAGTATTATAATAAGAGCTATTAATATAAACCCGACTATAGAAGCATAACTCATAGTCCTGCCTCTCAGCTTTAAAAGAGATCGAATTATCAAACTGACGAAATAAATAAACCATAAACAGATGGTAAGAAATATTTTCGGATCAAAAAAGGGGATCTCATTCCAGATTAATAAAGACAACCATCCTCCGGAAATCAATCCGAAGCTCAGAAAGAAAAACCCCGTATTCATGGCTATCATATTGAGCTTATCAAGAAGATCGAGAGGAGGCATACCGAAAAAAATAGAATCGAATTTCTTGTTTTCAAATCTTTTCAGAAGGTTTAGATACATAAGAGCCAATATAAAAGAATAGATGAAGCAGGTATAACCGACTACTGTCGTCAAAGTATGTAAACCGAGTAATGGCATATGGGTTATGCTTTCATCGAGTACGGGAATTCTTTTTCCCAAAACAGAAATTACCTGTAAGCAGAATACAAGAGGAAAAATAAAAGCTCCCAGCGATTTCTCTCCTGTTTTTATTTCGATACTGATCAGCAAAATAGTCATGAAGAGTGCCAGCATGGACAAGACTTCAAAGACTGTTGCCAAAGCCAGACGACCTTCGGTAAAAGTTAAATAAAGAATAAAACTGAGATGAAGGATAATACTGAGAAGAACGAGGATTCTTGCTGATTTGGCTATCATTTTTTTCGGGTAATGAAATAAAGTTATATAAATAATCGCTATGAACAGATACAAAACTGATAGAATAATATTGCCGAACATCAGTACCCCCCTCCATAACTGGCCAAATAATATTTTTATAATGCTTCAATTTATAAGGTTTTCCAGCAATGTGCAATCATTTAAGGCAATTGTTTATTAGCCAGCTGAACATTGTGAATCTCAATCGAAAAAGGGATCTCCCCCAATTCTGACGACATCGTCCAAGTCGGACCAAACCCATTTATCATCAACCAGATCCGCTCGATGTCGATCGGTCCCTTTCATGGGCAAAGCGATGATGTGCACTTTGTCGGGATCTCCTCCCATCAATTCAAGATAGACAAAATCAAAATCATACTGTGTCTGTCTGTAAAGATTTTGATCGCCACCCCTTTTCTCTGTCCAGGTTCCATCATCATTATTTATATATTCCCCGCCTGAATTACCGGCGAATGTATATTTTTCAGGAAGTTTCAAATCCTTTAACAATGGCCTGAATACCCCTTTGGCTTCTTTGTAATTTGACATGGATGCCAACATGGCATCGGGATCCTGAGTATAAATATTTTTTATAAATCTGCCTTGGGAGTCATAAAGAAAGACAGTGGGATAGCCGCTGAAATCAAAATTATCCAGTTGAGAATTTCTTTTCCCATCAATATTGTCGAGTAGTTTAACAGAGATATAATGCTCTGACTGATATTTCTGAAAATACTCTTTGGAAAGGACGTTTTCCTCCAGGCGAGTACACCAGACACACCAGCTGGGCGCTGTTATCAGCACAAAAATATTTTTGTCCTCAGCTACTGCAGCTTCAAGGGCTTTGTCGTATTCGGTATACCAGTTGACGGTTGATTGGGCACCGATGCTAAAACCGGCAAGAATGATTAATAAGAAAATGAGAATCTGCCTTTTCATGTATCCCCTCCAATATAAATGTTAGTTTATAGGTATGTGTATCGCCAGTAGATAAAAATCCTTTCTCAGTCCATGGAATTGAATTATGGCACTCTCCGTTTTTTTGAAGTACAATTTTAACAATTGCAAAAA
>JADGDJ010000309.1 GCA_016744925.1 Spirochaetaceae bacterium | reverse complement strand
AAAAAGAGTGACGGCAGTAGAGCTGTTGGAACTCTTTTAGGCCGTGACAGTTCTGCCTACAAACCGATCATGAATGAAGAACGTTATCTTGGAGATGCGTCTATCCTTGGAAATAATTATCTAACCGCTTATGATCCTTTATTTGATATTAACGGTGAACTAATTGGTATTTTATTTGTAGGGATTCCTACAGATGAAGTCAATAAGCTTTCAATTGAGATGTCACAAAAAATAATAGTAAATATGATCCTCGTGTTAATATTTATTGCCCTATTGGGAATAGTTATTGGCAGCATTATAAGCAGGAGAATTGCTGTGCCAATAATAGCAGGTGTCAAGCTGACTCAAATCGTCTCAGAAGGGGATTTGACTGTAACAGTAAGTGATAAAGATCTTAAATTAAAAGATGAAGTAGGAGATCTTGCAAAAGCCATTAGTGAAATGATCAGCAATCTCAGTAATATAGTTGGCAAAGTACAGAAATCAACAAGCAGGATATCCACCGGAAGTATAGAATTAAACAGTACAGCCCAACAGCTCTCAGATGGCGCTACGCAACAAGCTGCAGCAGCTGAAGAAGTATCAGCGTCTATGGAACAGATGAGTTCCAACATACAGCAGAATGCCGACAACTCCATGCAAACAGAGAAAATAGCACGAAAAGTTGCCATTGATGCAGAGAATAGCGGAAAAGTTGTTGTTGAAGCCGTATCCGCAATGAAGAGGATTGCTGAAAAGATTTCAATTATTGAAGAAATTGCCCGTCAAACTAATCTTCTGGCATTGAATGCAGCCATAGAGGCAGCCCGTGCTGGAGAACATGGGAAGGGGTTTGCTGTGGTCGCTTCAGAAGTTCGGAAATTGGCAGAGAGAAGTCAGGTTGCTGCCGGAGAAATTGGAGAGTTATCGACCTCCACAGTTGAAGCTGCTACCAAAGCCGGAGAAATGCTCAATAATCTTGTTCCTGAAATCAGAAAAACCTCAGATCTTGTACAGGAGATCAGCGCTGCCAGTGCTGAGCAGAATTTAGGTGTTGAACAAATAAACCAGGCAACCATTCAACTTGATAGAGTCATTCAGCAAAATGCCGCTGCATCGGAAGAGATGGCTTCAACTTCAGAAGAATTAGCAAGCCAGACAAAGCAGCTTGATCAGATTCTTATTTTTTTCAATGTGGAGTAAATAATGAAAAATGAAATATCATTAAAAGCCGTTCTTGATGAGAAAAGAACGAATTTTGAATTAACTGCCGATGATAAAAAGAAAAAAATATATGCAAAAGGAATCGATGATGTCACTAGCAGCGGAATCCTGAATAGAGCTAAAAATAGAGGCGATAGGGCCCCGGATTTTACTCTAAAAAATGCTGTGGGGAAAGAGATCTCTCTAAGTGAATACTTGAAAGAGGGTCCGGTTGTGCTTACATGGTATCGGGGAGGATGGTGTCCCTACTGTAATTTGACACTATCTCGCTTGCAGTTAGAATTGTCGAATTTTAAGGGTGAAAAAGCTAATTTGCTGGCAATAACTCCGGAAATTCCTGACAAATCGATTACAACGTCTGAAAAGCATAATCTTGAATTTGAAGTATTGAGTGATGTTGAAAATGTTGTTGGAAAAAAATATGAAATCATCTTCACTCTAACTCCCGAAGTGGCTGAAATCTATGAAAACAATTTCAATTTTCATGAGTTTTACGATAACGACCGAAAGGAATTGCCTTTAGCAGCCACCTATGTTATCGATCAGGATGGAACTATCCAATATGCCTTCCTTGATTCTGATTATAGAAATAGAGCAGAACCATCAGACATTATTCGAGTCTTAAAAAAGCTTTCATCATAAACCGTTGACCGCTTCCGAGCATAAATTTTTCATGTTCGGAAGTTCCGTTCTGTAACCGACTCATCCCTATCTGTAGTGTTGACATGCCTTATTGTCTCCGATACATTTATATCGATATAAAAATATCGGAGAAATTATGAATAGTCAGTACCCTGTTTTTACAATAAAAAATGAATGCCAGGACTGCTATAGGTGTGTCAGAAGCTGTCCTGTAAAAGCGATACGCATATCAGATGGACATGCCTCAGTAATTTCAGAAAATTGTATTGCCTGCGGACAATGTATATCTGTGTGCCCTCAAAAAGCGAAAAAGGTACGCAGTGATATTTCCCTCGTTCATGAAATGCTCTGTTCGGATAAAAAAGTATATGCCTCGCTTGCCCCAAGCTGGAGAGCTGCCCTGCCCGGAAGTATAAAACAGCTTATCAAGGCTCTGAAGGAAATTGGATTTGCCGATGTCTATGAAACAGCTCTGGGTGCACAGGAAATATCCATTCAGACAACAGAGATTCTTCGCAGAAGAGAAAAGAATCTCTGGATTTCCAGTGCCTGCCCTGTGATCGTGGATTATATAACCATGTATCTTCCTCAGTTTTCTCAATATATTATTCCATTAACTTCCCCGGCTGTAACACACGGACAAATGCTCAAAGATCAGTTCGGCAAAGATATACATATGGTTTTCATCGGTCCCTGTGTCGCCAAAAAGAATGAAGCCGATCAGTTTCCTGATTTGATGGAAGCGGCTATTGGTTTTAATGAACTGCTGGAGATGCTGAAAGAACATCGGATCGAACTGAAGTCAAAACCAGATGAGGAATCCATGCAATTTTCCGATTCTGCCTATGAAGGAACTCTTTACCCTATGGAAGGGGGTATGAATGAAACAATCCATCTCTCAGGCAGGGCTGAAGGTATTAAGCTTATAAATGTGAGCACTATACAGATGATTTGCAACCAGCTTGAGGGTCTGGATCCCGATTCTATAACAGAACCGATTTTTATTGAGGCAATGGCCTGTAGAGGAGGATGTCTTAACGGCCCTCTGATAACCGGAAATGATCCGGGATTGACTGCTATATCAAAGACTCTGAAAAGTGTCCGCTACAGAAAAAAGATTCCTGCAGCTGTTCAGACGATTTTAGAACACCACTATTTACCGGCTGTCGTTATAGACAAGACTCCTTCTCCCGAACTGATCCGCAGGGCGATGCTCCGTATTGGGAAAAGTTCCATCGAAGATGAATTGAACTGTGAGGGCTGCGGTTACAATACCTGTCATGATCTTGCCATCGCCATTATAAACCAAAGAGCAGAACCGCATATGTGTATTTCTTATATGCGTAAAATTGCCGCTAGAAAAGCGGGGGCTGTCTTCAACAGTATGCCTTCAGGAATTCTTATGGTTGATAGGAATTTAAAGATCCTGGAAACCAATAAATCTTTTGTTCGGATGTTTGCCGCAGATCTCTATGAGGGGTACGACAATGATCCCGACTGTCTGAATGATGCCAGGCTTGAAAAGGTCATTCCATGCACAGAGCTCTTTGAGTCTGCTCTTGAGACCAATATGGACATTCATAAAGAGCATTATCCCATGAACAACGGACTGTTTGAAATAAGCATCTTCACTGTTGAACCCCACCACATTGTAGGAGCCGTTATCGCCGATGTTACGGAATATGAGATGCGCCGGGATCAGATAGCCAAAAAAGCTCATTCGGTTATCGCAAAAAATATTGCCATAGTTCAGGAGATTGCCTGCAGCCTCGGCGAACATATGGTTGAGACGGAACTACTGCTGACATCCATTGCCGAGGGTTACGATCCGGAAAATGCTGAAATAAGCAAACAGGAAAGAATTGAAGAAGAGAATTCCATCATGAGCAATCTGGCAGCCCTTTATGAATAAATCCATGTTTATTGACGTTTCATGCTCTCAGAAATGGAAAACTGATCAGAATACCTGTGGAGATGTTTTTCTATCTAAACGCTTCCCCGGGGAAAGAAGGGTCATTGCAGTCCTTTCCGATGGATTGGGAAGCGGTATAAAGGCCCACATCCTGGGACAGATGACGGCTACGATGCTGTTAAGATATGTTGAAGAAGGACGGGATATTGAAAAAGCCGCAGAGGTTATTATGAATTCTCTGCCCATCTGCCGGGTTAGAAAAATCAGCTATTCCACCTTTACCGTTGTGGACTGCCGGGAAAACGGATCCGTTGAGATCGTGGAGGAAGGGAATCCCGGGTTTCTCTGGATGAGAAATGAAGTGCATATGGAGATCGAACCTGAAATCATTGCCTCAAGAAAATTCAGCGATCGGAGAATGAGGCGCTATCAGCTCAAAATGCTTCCCAACGACCGCCTGATCTTCTGCTCAGACGGTGTGACCCAGGCCGGATTGGGTAGCCCTGAGTTGAAATCAGGCTGGAAACGATCAGGACTGATAGAATTTGTAAAAAGAACTCTCACAAAGAATCCGGAAC
>JADGDJ010000308.1 GCA_016744925.1 Spirochaetaceae bacterium | reverse complement strand
AAATGCCCGGAAAACGGTTGTTGACCTCATGCTCAGTGAACATGTGGGCGACTGCCGCTATTGCGATCGGGGGGATGACTGCGAACTGCAGGATCTGGCTAATGTCATGGGCATGCGTGAACCTATGTATGAAGGGGAAAAACCAAGCGTCCATTTCGATACCAGTACTCCTGCTCTCGTTCGCGATACGGGTAAGTGTATCAAATGCCGCCGCTGTGTCATCGCCTGCAATGAAGTTCAGAATGTGGGAGCATTATTCCCTCAGAATAGAGGTTATGATACTGTGATCGGACCGGCATTTGCGCTGAATCTCGATACTGTTGCCTGTGTGCAGTGCGGCCAGTGCGCCGCGGTTTGCCCGGTTGGTGCAATAACCGAGAAAAGTCATATCGAAGAGGTGCACAGAGCGCTGGATAATCCCGAAAAGACAGTCATAGTGCAGACGGCCCCCGCCATTCGAGCGGCCCTCGGTGAGTGTTTCGGCTATGAAGCGGGTACCCTCGTAACGGGAAAAATGGTAACGGCGTTAAACATGATGGGATTTGACGGGGTCTTTGATACCAACTTCGCCGCCGACCTTACTATTATTGAAGAGGGATCTGAATTACTCAAGAGACTGAAAGATACTCTGGTTGAGGGTAAGCCGGCGGCTCTACCACAATTCAGCAGCTGCAGCCCCGGGTGGATTAAATACGCCGAATATTTTCATCCTGATTTTATTCCTAATATTTCAACATGTAAGTCGCCCCAGCAGATGTTCGGAGCCCTGGCTAAATCATACTATGCGGAAAAGATTGGAGTGGAACCAAAAGATCTGATTGTCGTATCGGTCATGCCCTGTACAGCCAAGAAATTTGAAGCCAACAGGGCGGAAATGGGACAAAATGGCATTCCCGATGTGGATTATGTACTGACCACAAGAGAATTGGGACAGATGATCAGATCCATGGGGATTGATTTCAGGAATATCGGTGACTCGGTCATGGATAATCCCTTCGGAATTGGTTCCGGAGCAGCAGATATCTTCGCCAATACGGGAGGAGTGATGGAAGCGGCACTGAGGACGGTTTATGAAATCGTTACAGGTCGGGATTTTCCTATGCAGAATCTCCATGTCGAGCCCATAACCGGACTTGAGGGGATTAAAGAGGCATCGGTAGTGATCAGTGAACCGGTTGAAGCCTGGAAATTCTTAGACGGTGTGGAAGTTAAGGTTGCTGTGGCTCACGGGCTTGGGAATACTGAAAAATTGATGGATATGATCCGTTCAGGAGAAAAATCCTATCATTTTGTTGAGATTATGACCTGTCCCGGTGGGTGCATCGGAGGGGGAGGGCAGCCGCGGTTTACAACTGATGAAAAGCGGAAGGCCAGAATCGGTGCTATTTATCGGGAAGATGAGGGGAAAGCTTTGAGAAAGTCTCATAAGAATCCGACTATTACGGCTATTTATGAGGATTATCTGAAAGAACCGCTTGGTGAGAAGTCTCATCATCTGCTTCATACGAAGTATAAAAAAAGACTCATGTTATAAAATTAATAATCCTGACTATCCATTCTCTGGTCAGGATTATTGCTATTTATCTCATTTAAAAAGCTTGTTTTAAATGTATCCATTATATAAGATAAATGATTGAAAAGCTCTATTATTGATGATGCAGCTTTATACTTCAAGAACAATATTTAATGGAGAACCTATTGAAAAAGAACCTTGTCTATCGTAATGGACCTCACAAATCTTCAAAATTACTGGCGGAGAAATGGGGAATCCACGACTCATACCAGATGAAAAAATACAGCAAAATTGAAAAGCTATTTTTCCTTTTTTCAGAATTGAGAAATACATATAAAATAAAAGGCTATGATGTTTACTTTTTTGAGGGTTTCTCCCCGGCTTTATTTTCCTTTCTGTTAAAAAGAAAAGATAATAAGTTGATCGTGAAAGGCAATGATCAGCTTCCTTTGAGCTTTAAAAAAAATATACTGTTTAAATATCTTTTTAAACTGACTAGAGCGGAATACCAGATTGATGGGATTATAGCCGTTTCTCAAATGGTAAAAGAAGATTATGATGAGATGTTCAATATTAAGAAAGTTATTGTATGCGAAGGATTTATCTACAGAGAATCGGATCTGCTTCAGGGAGAGGTGAGTGATGATAACAGGGATTTTATCTTTATCGGTTCCAATGGAGAAATCAAAGGACTTGATATTTCTATAAAAGCCTTTCTCCATATTAGAAAAAATCTGGAACAGTTTTCAGAGTCGGCTTTTTACGTAATTGGTGGGCATAAAAAATACCTTCAAAAAGAAAATTTTGATATTGATGAACTGGAACAGAATGGTGTTGTTTTTATCGAATATACCGATGATGTCATACCTTACATCAGAAAAGCGCGTTATCAGCTGCATTTTGCCCGTTATGAGCCCAATGCTGTGTCTATCATGGAATGTATGACTTTAGGTGTAATTCCCATTATCAGCACGACAACAGGGAACAAAACTTTTGTAGCCAATCAATGTAGTTCTCTAGTTCTGGATCCGGAAGATTCTGGTTATCTGGATAATCTTCTTAAAACTATTAATATCATCGAAGATAATTATAATGAGTATAAAAGAAACATTATCGATAATGCCAAAGATCACTATTCTCTTGAGAGGGGAGTTGAGCGTTGGACAGAGGCATATAATGAAATCCTAAATGATTAAAAAATTATTCAAAAATACTTTTTATTACACGATCATCAATTTGTCAGGTGCTCTGATCTCTTTTTCTCTCAACTTTTTACTGGTCGCGGAATATGGTGGTTCTAAAAAACTTGAAATTTATTTGATTGTTTTCAATCTTTTTCTTGTAATTGTGACCTTATTACGGGGAATCCTGAGCACAGTTTTTGTTCCCAAATATCTTGAAATTAAAGCGCGCAATGACGAAAAATTATCTGTTTTTACTAATCAGATATTCGGTGTGATAATTATGATTGCATTCTCTCTGGTTCTATTATTTTGCTTTTTTGATGATTATTTATATAAGCTTATTGCACCCGGATCTTATACATTTATTGAAGGATCAGATAAAAGTCTCTATAAAATATTCTCCTTATATTTGTTTTTTGTAATTTTGTACTCTTATTTTAGTAATCTTTTTATAGCCAATGGAAAAGTTTTGATGGGGTCTATTTATGTTCTGGTACAAAATGTGGCTCCTCTGATTTTTTTCTTCTTTATTAGTAAATCTATAAGCTCAATCGTATATGGACATGTCATAATTTCTATTTTTGTTTTTTTGGCTTATTCAATACAGGTAAATAAGTTCTCCAGAATTAAAATCAGACAGTTCTTCTTGCGATCTGATGAAAAAAAGCAATTCCTCATATCGAGTTCTCCTGTGTTTTTCTCTAACCTTTTAACGAAGTTGATTACCATATATGAAAAATCTATCGCTACGACCTTTTCACTGGGAACAGTTGTCGTTCTTGATTTTTCATACAAATTGATCAGTCGTTTTGTGGGGATCGTTTCTTCAGGAGCGACAATCTCCTCTTATCCGGTGATCGTTGAGAGTATTCTGGAAAATGATACAGAAAAATTGAATCGCATTATCTATTTTTCTCTCAGCACTATACTTCTTGTGAGCTGTAGCATACTGTCTCTCTTAATCGTTCTTAATGACGATATGATTCACTTTGTCTTCTCAATTGGTGCTATGAGTGATATTTCAGGTCGCTTTTATTACCCCATGCTTTTATATTCAGCGGCATTTATCTTTTTAAATACTAATGATCTTTTGAGAAAGGTCTGTTTTTCCTACGGCTTTGTGAAGTTCATAAGTTTGATGAATATATTGCAGGTCATTTTAAATGTTCTTTTTATTCTCCTATTGAAAAATACTCTGAATGAACTGTCTATACCACTCTCATTGTTGTTGGTTTTGTTTTTATATCATCTTGTTCTGGTAATAAAGATCAAATCCACCAACAGTAAAATTAAAATATATTTTTTTGGTAATAAAAAAGTGAATATAGTCTTACTGATTTTAGTACAAATTGTCCTTTCCGCAGCAATAAGCAGGATTTCTCTTAACTCTGATCTTTTAACTCTTACAGTGAGAGTTCTTTTGATTGGATCTTATTTTATATTAATTTATGGATTTATGTTTAAAAAAATAAAAGGTGCTATTAAGAATGAAACACGATAACAATTTTAGATTTAATTTGAGAATAATAAGCAAACCTGAGTTCAGGTTTAAAGGGATTTAAAAAATGACTATTTGTAGCGTTATTGTTACTTATGCTGATAGGTTCAATTTATTAAAAAAGGTAATTGATGCATCTTTCGACGAAGGTGTAGATAAGG
>JADGDJ010000050.1:21386-22006 GCA_016744925.1 Spirochaetaceae bacterium | reverse complement strand
AGTTTTCATTTATGGTCAATTCAATTAATCGGCATTTTAGTAGGCGATTGTCTTTGAGAATTCTTTTGATGTAATATAATGCTGGATTGGTGTGAGATTTTCTGCTGTTGATAGCTACCGGGCTGATCTGTTTTTTTTTGTCCACAGAATAAGTTTAACATGATTTCCTCTAGAGTAAGACGCCGATCCTTCATAAAAATAGGAATTTTTCCTATAGATTTCCCTTTGTTATAATAGTAAATTTAATTAGTACAAATAAGGGAATCTTAAGTGGGAGTAAATAAATCATTGATAAAAGAAAAAGTGAGGTTGAGCCAGCAGGGTACTGACTATTTAAATAGTCCCAATTGCTCAACTATAGTCGGAGCAATTCTTCGATCTATAGAGGTTTTTACTGCTGAAATACTCGATGTCAATGATGCTATAGTCAGAGTGAAGCTCTCTGAGTACGGCCTTCCGGAGGAATTTTACGATCACAATGATTTTTCTGTTCACAAGGATCATCTCTCTTTGATCTAATGTTTCATCCTATTCATAAATTTATATATTACCAAGGCCGAACAGAATCCCATAGACCCGATGACTAGAGGAGAAATCCCCAGTGAAAAGCTGTTGGAAAT
>JADGDJ010000050.1:1064-21376 GCA_016744925.1 Spirochaetaceae bacterium | reverse complement strand
GCCATGGCTCCATCAGAAAAAAATCGCCACAAGCCTAGAAATTGACCGGGAGATTTTGATGGCGAGAGATCTGTTCCCAATGTCATATTTATACCGCTAGCCAGTCCATTTCCAATATTGATAAAGGTCATAACAACGAAAAATCCTGCAAATGCTGTTGTGAGAGGAAGCAGTGCGAAGGATGCAGCCATAATCAATGTCGCCGGGAGGATTGTCCATTTGCGCCCCAGATTATCCATAATCAATCCGGCAGGGTAAAAGAGAGCCAATTCTACAATTGATGAGATACTGGTCGCTAATCCAAGGGCTGTAATGGATATGCCTATATTCTCAGCCCATAAGGGAAGGATAAAATCTCTACTGACCCGGAGCAGGGATATCCCTATTATTCCGATTGTCGCTGCGGAGATATTTCTCCTGTTGCTTATGAGGTGTTCCTTCAAATATACCAGAGATTCATTTTTTGTTTCATTGACCACATCCCTGCTTCTGGGAAGTAACACTATTATGAGAATTATCCCGCAGATGATCAGCGCCGACTGGAGGAAAAACATATATTTATATCCGAAATATGCGATGAGAAAACCTCCGGTTAAAGGACCTATAATCCGGCTTAGGCGAAAGAGGCCTCCCATTCCCGATAACACTCTCCCCCGTAGGGAGATGGATATATTATTCCTTATATAGGTAAGCCGAGTGAGGTCCCATAAGCTTGCAGAAGCTCCCAGGAAAAAGCTGACAATAAGCAGCTGAAGTGGGGTGGATAATAGCCCTCTCATTATGGATGAAATCAGTATTCCAATCAGGCCGATAACCATAAGAGTCAGAGCTTTCCACCGACCGATGATAAAACCCGCCGGGATGTTGAAAAGCATGGATCCCAGGCTCTTTGCCGTAACAATCATTCCTGTCATCAACATGCCGGCTCCTAATTCCAGGGCATAAAGAGGAAGGAATACTACCGTCATTCGCAGGCCTAACTGTATCAGGAATGTGGGAATATAGATGGCAATTATCAGTTTTTTTGTGTTGTCTTGATTCGGTGAGTCAGAATCCTTTATTGATCTTGCCACATCCCCTGCTCTAAGTCCTGTCTCCATATGGCGTAATCAATCCGGCCTCTGCTGTAAGAGAACCGAACTTCAACATCTTTGATAATTTCTTTAAGATCGATGCTCTCTTCATCTATAGATTCTAAGGACCAGTTAAACTCATCGCCATCATAAATTACCCTAAGGTCACATTTGTACAAATTTTTCTCATAATGGGATTTCACTGTGTATTCAATTTCATGCTCTTTCGATTCTCTGTCGAGCCAGCTGACTTTATGTTGTTTCTCATAGAGGGGATCAGAATCGGATTTATAGCGGTAGTCTTCCCGGATCAATTGCTGCAGATCGTAAATAATCGAATTGAACTGTCTCTGGTTTGCCCGGATTACTATTTTTTCTCCCGGGTTTATTTCGAATTCTTCATCCCAGTCACGAAATATCACTTCCGGGAGATCTACTTCACCGAATGTCCAGTAATGAGTCCTGACAATGTGAATTCCCGGCTCCAACTTTTCTATAATGAAGGGAACTTTGTTGTTTTCTCCTGTATATCCTATAAACTCATCATCCAGATATATTTCAGCACCGGCAACCCAGCTGTAAAGCTGTAATTCTCCAGGGCTCTCATCACGCATGGATATTATAGAGCGGATCGAATTGTCATTCTGAAAAGTCATTTCCATACCGGTTAGTTTCATGACCACTTTTTCGGCAAGGCTGTGGATGGTATTTTCAGAAGAGCCCCTGTCTGAATAAGCGAAAGTTCTCGTTGTTTCAACATTGGTGAGTGAGACTGTTATGAGAACATCTCTGCCAAGGTATATATATTCTCCGTAAACTAACCAGTCGGCGCCCAGCGTTCTTCCTAATTGAAGAGTGTTTTCGCTATTGGCTGATATTCCCGATAGTCTTAAATTCTGTTCATCGACAACTTTTTCAAGCTTCGAGCGGTTTACTAGCCGAATATAATCATTTTGCGACATATCGTAGAGTAGAATCCCCTTTATTATGCCGCCTAGATAATCCAGGGCGGGATCCATATTAATATTTTCGAAATCCAGGAAAGCTGTTTCCACACCGTCACTTACTGTTTGAGCCGTTAGAGGCAGGAGCAGAAATTGCGCTAGAATCAAAGAGAGTAAAATTCGTTTCATTTAAATACCTTTATAGTATATTAAAATAAAATCAGTTGAGATTGAACCCCGAAGTGAGAAAACCACAGCTTTTCCATTTTGTATTTGTTCAAAATATACAAAAAAGAACCTAACTTCCCTTTTCTTTTTTTCCTTCAATAATTCTGACGATCCCCGACTTATTGCAGATGATTTTATAGTGATACAATTTTTCTTTTTTGTTTTGCTTCTTCTCTTTCAATTGGAGTAGCAGATGGATTCTATAAACTCTTTTTCCTTCTACTCTCACACGTTCTCCCTCGAGAAATCTGTAAAGGGTGTTTTGCGTATCGTCCATTTCCTTTAGCCAGGGGTCTATCTGGAAACGGATGATTTCGGTTATTGCTTCAAGCCTTTGATGTTTTTTTGTCAGTTTTCTGGATTTCAGTTTGATATTTTTTTTGTAGTGAATCACATCGTTGGGAGGCAATATCTTTCTGAAAGGATTTGGTTGTGAGTAGCGAAGAAGTTTTATTGATGATGGAACTGAATCTGATGAACAGAATCTTATTGTTCCCGAGGAAGATCCAGTCTTGTTTTTTAATGCGGGATCAAAAAGATTCGCCTGCTGATCTGTAGTCAGTCGCGGCAGCATATTCCCGAATGTAATTCGAAGGATTTCTTTTATTCTATCTTTAAAAACATAGGAAAAGATTATAATGGTGATCCAGTATATGCTGTTTCTCGGAAAAATATTGTCTGCATAAATTGAGGCCAGTACAGCAAAGAGCATCGCCAGTGCCGCTGCGGTTGCAGCTATAAGATGTCCTATCCTTCTAGGAACATGACTGTTTTCTTTATCCATATACATGGCACATTGAGACCATTTTTTTAATACACTCTCGCGGTAAGCCATATTTTCACCGCACAGTTTATCATCTTCCCGATAGTTGTATTTATAATTCATAGATCTTCTGTATTGGGATTCTCCCTCAACAAAATTTGCAATAACAGAGGGTAATTCCTTTGTTTTGTAAAGAGGTTTACATAAATGGTACAGATAGAGAAACCCATTTTCTGTAATAATGCTGATAGATTCATCGGCCCAATTCAGTGCAAGTCTCTGCTCTTCGAGGATATGGGGATCGAGAAATCGGGTCTGTAGTTTTCTGAACCTTGAAAGAAAGGCTTCTACGGTAAATACCATGTTGAGAATCCTCTCTTCACAGATATCCCTTCTCATCTCATTTTTTATCTCTTTTTTCATTAGATTAATGAAATTTCTTGTTTCTGCTCTAAAGAGGTTGCAGAGAACCTGGAGTTCATAGAGAAGAGTTTTTCTTCTTTCATCTATTTCCGGATTGTACGAGTCCAGAAGTTTTTCAATTCTTATAAGAGGGCTCAATTCATTTTCTGCATCAATTACTCTTTCCAGAGGTATGAGCGGAGATGAGAATCGAGTATTGATCTGCATACTGTTTAAAAAACTTTCTGCAGGAATTCTCTTCTCGTTAATATGCAGCTGAGCTGGAAAGAAAAAATAAAAATCCAAATTAAATACAGAATGTTTTTGGTCTGGATTGAGAGGGTATTCCATTTTTATTTCAAGTTGACGTTTGCTGTGTTTTCTCAGTGAACAACTAAATTTTTTATTCAAAATTTCTCTCAGTGATTATTTTTATTCAGGTCTTATCATAAATTTACAGTATTCCATTCATAATAACCAGTAGTCTTTTCTGTTTCCTTCAGCATGCAACATTTGTCTGAATTATCACTGTCTGAATGATCTCTATCAGGTTTTTCTGTTTGAACTTTACAGTGTGAAGACTCTATGATAAATTATAATAATTACTTACAGAAAGTAACTAAAAAGTTGAAGGATGATAATCATGAGCAAAGTTCTTGATGGCCAGAAATATAGTGCAGAGACCAGCAGTTGCGTATTAAAGGAAGTTTTCAATCAGGAGAATTCCAACCTCAATTGGCTGGCAATGGCTGATCTTAAGATCCAAAATAGCCGTACTGCCGAAATGGCCTATAAAAAAGAGGAAACACTTATTGTCAACTTAAAGGGTGATATTAAAGTTACTGTCGAAGGGAGAGAATACGCGGTCAAACATTATGATATGCTCTATATTCCTATCGATTCTTCTTTTTCTGTTTCCCAGAAAGGGGAAGAGGAAGCCTGGCTGTATTTATATAGAGCAATGGGAGATGTGAAATACGAGACCTATCACGCAGACTGGGAAGCCTGTCAGAAAGATGAAGATCGAATCAGATATCTCAATAAAAAAGTAGTTTATAAAATGTTTGATGTTTCCGAATTAGCCAATAAATTTATGGTGGGTTACACCTTCTACGAAGACAGAACCAGAGCCTGGCCACCGCACAATCATACGGATCAGGAAGAGGTTTACAGCTTCATCGAAGGTCACGGTGCTATGGAAGTTTACGAAGAGGACGAGTTTAAGACTTTTGTTCCTTCCGTGGATATTGGAGACCATATCACAATTCCCATTCTCAATTATCACCCTGTGTTCAGTCACGAAGATCCACTCTGTTTTATCTGGTGTATTTCCGGTGAGAGATACTGGGTTGGAGATAAAAACAAGGATTTTATGACTGCAAAAGTCGATAAACTGACAACGTAATTATTTTCATTTCCTGGGGCTTAAGCGATGACTTCCTCTTTATTTACCAGTGGCAAAAGCATAAAGTTGGGCAGCAGTCCAATAGTGTAAACGGCAGCGGTGATAAAGAAGCAGAGAGCATAATTATTCTCTCCGATAAGAAAACCTCCGATGGCAGCAGAGGCATTCCAGAACAATCCCCAGGCAACAGTCTGGAGGCTGTTCCAGAAACCTCTTCTATCTTTGGGAACGAAGTCCATCATTATGGATCGGCTCAAAGGTTGAGCGGCATTCATTAGTGCCCCTCTGGCGATAAACAGGGGAATCAAAACCCAAATGGGGGGGTAAAACGCCATTCCAAGCAGACAGAGAATGGCCAGACCCTGTACGAGAATTATAATCTGGGGTCGACCGCGACTTATAGAGCGTTTTTGAGCATAGAGGCTGATCAGCCCCGTGACAAAAAAGGAGACGCCCAGGATAATCTGAACGGCTATGGGTTTGAAATCATAAATATCTCTGAAGAATACGGGGAAAAATTTAACTGTCATGCCCGCACCGGTTCCGACTATAAAGCTTGAACTTATCAGAATCAGAGGGACAGCACTTTGCCGGCGCAGAGAAAACTCTTTGAACTTAAAGGGCTTTTTCTCTTCATCGGCCAGAAATCCTTCACTCTCTTCACCTATGGCGTTCTGATCTTTCAGGAAGAGCATGATCACTATGGAAATCATGGATATTATCAGACCGGCAATCATCACTTTTTTTAAAATACCCAGCTCCCATCTGTCACCGAGTATGAGAAAGAGTATTGTGTTTAATATGGGGCCGGATGCCATACCGAATTGACGGTACATATGGATCTTCGCATAGGGTCTGGATCTGCTTCCCGAGGGGAGAGAGTTGGCGAGAATTGATTCTGTTGATGGTTGGCTTAACCCCTGAAAGACACCCCAGAGAAATAATCCTGCCATAATATGAAATATCGAGTTTGAAAACCCGATAAAGAGCAATCCCGCAAACCCCACAATGGCCGATATGAGCAAAGCGCCCTCTCTGGACCATTTATCTGCAGCATAACCTCCGGGAATAATCGTCAAAACAAGAGCTATACCCGTAATGGCGGATGTTATTCCCAGGAGCTCATTGGACGTTAACCCGAAATATCCCTGACTCTTTTCAGAGAGGAGCACAATGTAGAGACTGAGAACGTTTCCCATCCAGATACCCCGCCCGAAAGCCTGTATTAAAGTGAATTGATTAAATACGCGAAGATTGGGGTTGGATGATTTAAACATAGCTGCTCCGTCGGGATCATAAATTTTCTCAACGATACGTCAAAAAAGGGAACATAGCAATCTATTTTGTAGTATCATAATACTTATGAAAAAAATAATTTTTGCCTTTGTCATATTTTCAGTATTTATCTCCTGCACCAGTCTTCCCGACAGGAGCGATTACAATATTCCCGATCGAGAATCCCTGAATTTTGAAGGATTACAATTCGGTTTGTGTCATGCCGGATATTCTCGGTCGGATGAGGAATATGCCCTTCTAGATGCCTTGGGGGCCAAGTGGATAAGAATTGATTTCCGATGGAGTTCGGTAGAAAAAGTCCGTGGAGAATGGGATTTTTCTGTTTATGATGATTTCCTCGATAGCACTGATGCTAAAGGGAAAAAGGTTCTAGCCATTCTGGATTACGATACTCCATGGCTTCATGAGGGAAAAGATACCAGTCGGCAGATTTCACCGGAAGAGCTACCTTTATTCCTTGAATATGTCAAAGTAATTGCTGAAAGATACGGCGACAGAGTCGGTGCCTTTGAAATCTGGAATGAACCCAATACGAAGAGGTTCTGGACAGGTTCCGATGAACAGTTCTTTGAGTTGACCAGACAGAGTCTTGATGTGTTGAAGATGATTTCACCAGAAACACCGGTCGCTGTGGGAAGTCTGTTTTACAATCCTATTGTGGGTGCCAGGGGGTACTTAAAAAAAATGATAAAATCCGGTGTTCTTGACAAAGCCGACGCCCTGTCGCTTCATCCCTATGTTCTTTCTCCCTCTGTCATGGAATCAAGAATTCACGATGCGAGAGAGCTCATTGCCGACGCCGGTTATGCTACACCTATATGGATAACTGAAGCGGGCTTTCCAACAGGGGGATCCTACCCTAATAAAGTCAAATTGGAAAAGCAGGGCATTGAATTTGCCGAAGCTTTGATCGGATTAAGTGCCTCGGGTGTTGAGTTGATTACCTGGTATGAGTTATTTGACAGTAAAAACCCTCTTGAAGTGGAAAAAGATGCCTCTTCAGAAACATTTTTTGGAATGGTCTGGCCCGACTACACCTGGAAGCCCGGAGCTTATTCCTATTCTGTTATTGCCAATGAGCTTTCTGATGCTGAATTTACACCAGATGTTTTTGACTTCGACGGGAATAATCTTTCTTCACTCTATCAAGCCCATTTTCTTTTGAAAGATGGTACACGGAAAATAATTCTCTATTCGAAACGAAAAATGGCAGAAGTTGATTTATCTCTCTTAGGCGAATATGTGGAGATTCTCGATATTTTGACTGGAGAGAAGCAGCCCCATAATTCGGATATTCTAAAGACCGTAGGTAAAGATCCCATTATGATCATCGTCAAATAGAGTTTCAGTTAGAATTCTCAAACAAAACCTGTATAATCAGTACACAAGATAAACGGGTGGGTGATCGCAAGTATGCCGTACCCGGAGACCCGTTCTTAGTCGCAAGGAGACAAAAATATGCTAAGAGGAATTGATCCGGTAATATCGCCGGAATTGCTGGATGTTCTATTCAGAATGGGACATGGAGATGAAATTGTACTGGCTGATGCCTTTTTTCCGGGAGATTCATTCGGACAAAAAGTGGTCAGAGCTGACGGAATCAGAATCCCTCAGCTTCTCAAGGGAATTTTGCCATTGATCACTCTTGACTCCTATGTCGACAGTCCGCTGATTATGATGGCTCCTGTAGAAGGCGACTTTCTCGATCCCCAGGCAGAAATTTCATATAGGAAATTTATTGACATCCAGTGGCCGGAAACACCTGCAATCGAACGGATCGGACGCTTCGAATTTTATGACAGAGCAAAAGCAGCATATGCTGTTGTTATGACTGGTGAGACGGTAAAATATGGGAATATCATACTCAAAAAGGGTGTTATAAACCGCTAGGTATGATCTTTGTTTGCTCTGTTATTTTGGGTGACCTGAAGAGGAAGAACATAGAATCTTATGTCCTATGGCAATCTGCGCTTTCTCCTCAACCTTTGCCTCAACACGGAGCCGGTTCCTTTTTCTGAAAAGAAAATCTGCATAGGCCAGTTCTCCAGATTCCTGACAGAAGAACTTAAGGTCCGATCTATGCATGCTTGTATAGATCTAATTCTAAAGCCCCCCCTTTGAATTATTTTAATTCTATAATATATTGAAATTATATATGTAGAGAACTGTGAGTGAAAATTAGTTCTTCGTGGCAATTTTCTTATGATAAAAATGGACACGCCCGAAGGACGATATCATGAATGAAAAAGACTATTTAAGAATAATTGAAAAAAGCACGATCTACAGAGCCATTCTAGTCAAGAATACACGTAATCTAAAAAAAATGATGATTTCTCTGTACTCTTTCGGCTTTTTGATTGCTGTACTTTTTTATTTTATTAGTGATATGTCCGGCATAGTAAAATTCACAATGTATCAAGGTTTCAATTTACTACTTATAGCTTCTTTTGGCTCTCTGTCTATTTTTAAAAAAACGCAATATCTCTCTCCGGTTTTTATTCTGGTTTTAGACTTCTATTTTGTATATAACTCTCTTAAGCTACCGAAGGACCTTTATGTAGAATTCCTACTGATCCCTATTATCCCAATAATCACATATTTATTTTTTAAGATGAGAACTGCCATCATTCTCAATTGGTCTTTGTTCGTTATTTTTCTTTTATTTTTCTTCCCGCTCAACTCTATATTGGGATTCCGGGATTCTGAAAATGGATACTATTTCATCCTTTTAGCAGATTTCATCCTGGTATCTATTTTCTCTTTTTACACCTCATTGGATCAAAACCAACACATACAACAGATAATAAAAGAAGTTTTTTTTGATAAGAGTACAAGTCTGCCCGATTGGAATTTATTGAAGTTGAGGATTAGACCACTCAATAATGAGCATTTATGTTTGTTTCGAATAACGAATTACGCTCAGATTCGTAAATCTTCAGGAATTGAACTCTCCAATTGGATATTTTTTAAGGTAAAAGAGAAAATGCTCAATAGTCCTGAGTTTAGTGATCTGGATGTGTTCAAGTTGAGAGGCGAGGATTTTGTTTTTTTATGGGACAGTTCTTATTCCCAGGATGATGTTCAAGCTCATCTGAATAGAATTATGGATAAATTCGGGCTTTTTTCAATAAGGCTCAATGACAGTGTTGTCTATATTAAATCTGTTGCAGGCAGTGTCTCAATCAATAGTGAGATTGATGAAACGTTTCAGAGGGCTGAATTGGCCATTGAGAAAGCAAAAATAATACAAAAATCCCACAGTCATATCTCTTCTACGGAAAAAAGAGAATCATATGAAAGTTCTGCGGATTCTTTTCAGAAATTAGTAGATGCATTGAAAAATGATAGAGTAGATCTGCACTTCCAACCCATCGTAGATCTTAGAACTGACGAACTGGCAAAAATGGAAGCGCTTGTTCGATTTTCAGGATTTCATGGAGAAATCATTCCCATAGCACCATTGCTTAAATCTGCCTACTCAACAGGTCTGAATCACACTTTGACGATTTTAATATTGGAAAAAGCCACCGACTGGTCTTTGCAGAATAACTGTAATATTTCTGTAAATATCGCCTATGAAGATTTGATCCATCCAGGTGTGATTGAAGCAGCTATGATTGTTATTGCAAAACTTGATAAGAAAAATCTTCAATTAACTCTTGAAATACTCGAGTCTTCAGAGATTTATGATGAGGAACTATCATCAATGAATCTGCAAATACTCAGAAATAGAGGAGCTCTCATTGCCATTGATGATTTCGGAGCCGGTTATGCAAACTTCGATAGAATTTTTAAACTCCAACCCGATATAATTAAATTTGATGGTTCTCTTATAAAAGAGCTCTCTCTTAATGAAGATGCCAGATATCTTGTTTCGATGGTTAGTCGTCTGGCGGAAAAAAACGGGATTAAAACAGTTGCTGAATTTGTAGAAACTGAAACATCACTTGAACTGGTTAGAAAATACGGGATCACTTATGCTCAAGGATATTATTTCGGGAAACCCTCTCCCCGCATGACATATATAAAAAATATAAATTTAAGGCACTGATAAATTGACATTAATGATAGAAGCTTGTAAGTTGTATTCGATAATTAAATATCGATAGAATATTACCGATATTGACATATTGAATGGGAGGCTTGATAATACTGAAAATCGACATTTGAAAGAGAGAAAAGTATTGGACCGAATTAAAAGTATTCCTTTGCCGGCTATTAGACGGTATCCCTCATATCTGAGGCGATTAAAAAAGTATGAGAGTGAAGGTGTTTTGTGGATATCTGCCACAACATTGGCTGAAGATCTCAGTTTATCATCTATATTGGTACGAAAGGACTTAGCCTGTACGGGATTGGAAGGAAGGCCGAAATACGGTTTTCCTATAGAACCTTTAATTTGTGCAATTGAGAAGAGTCTTGGTTGGGATAATGCCACTGATGCTATTCTTGTCGGAGCCGGAAATCTCGGTACTGCTTTAATGGGATATGGTGGATTTACCCAATACGGTTTAAAGATTATTGCTGTCTTTGATAGTGATCCTCTAAAAATCGGAGAGATGATTCATGGTGTTAAAATCCTGGATATCGAAAAGACAGCGGATTTTATAGCACGGACAAAGATACCCATGGCGGTTCTGACTGTTCCTGCTGCTTATGCGCAGTTGATTGCTATGAAGCTTTCAGATGCCGGTATCAAAGGAATCTGGAACTTTGCTCCAATCAAATTGAAACTTTCAAATGATGTCATTATTCAGCGTGTTGATCTGGCTTCCAGTTTTGCAGAATTATCTTCCCGTTTAAAGAAATAAGAATATTTATTTCTTTAAATCTGATAATTTCTTTGAATACCTATCGATAAAACCATATCGATAGGGTTATATTTATTGAGGAGTGTTTATGGACAAGAAATCTGAAGCAGTGAAACCTGCAGAGGACAAAATCGGAGAATTGGATAGCTTAATTGATAGTGTAAGCCGTGCTCAGAGTGAGTATGCAACTTTTAATCAGGAACAGGTGGATCGCATATTTCGTCTATCCGCTATTGCAGCCAATGAACAGAGAATCAATCTGGCAAAATCAGCAGTTGCTGAAACCGGAATGGGTATTGTCGAGGATAAAGTAATAAAGAATCACTTTGCTTCAGAATTTATCTTCAATAAATATAAGGATATGAAAACGTGCGGGTATCTGGAAGAAGATAGTAGTTACGGAATTAAAAAAGTGGCAGAACCACTTGGTGTTATCTGTGGAATCATACCTACAACCAACCCCACTTCAACTGTTATTTTTAAATCGCTCATAGCTTTAAAGACAAGAAATGCCATTATTTTTTCACCTCACCCAAGGGCCAGAAAATGTACAATCGAAGCGGCCAGAGTCATTAAGGAAGCGGCTGAGAAAGCCGGAGCGCCTAAAGGATTGATCGGCTGGATTGATGAGCCTTCTCTTGAGTTGTCCAGTCATATTATGAAACATAAAAAAATTGCTCTAATCCTGGCTACAGGCGGGCCGGGAATGGTTAAGGCGGCATATTCTTCAGGACGACCAGCCATTGGTGTCGGTGCCGGAAATACTCCCGCTCTTATGGATGAGACAGCCAATGTCAAAATGGCGGTAAACTCCATACTTATGAGTAAAACATTTGACAATGGTGTTGTCTGTGCGTCAGAACAATCTGTAATTGTTCATAACTCTCTCTATGAGAAAGTGAAAAAAGAGTTTAAAGATCGCGGCGCTGTAATTCTGAATAAAGAGCAGGTTCAGAAACTGAGAAAAGTGATCCTCGACCCAGAGCGAGGAACGATCAATCCCGATATAGTCGGACAGAAAGCATCGAAGATTGCAGAAATAGCAGGTTTCTCTGTTCCTGAAGAGAGTAAAGTACTTGTCGGTGAAGTTACAGAAATATCTCATGATGAACCAATGGCCCATGAAAAATTGAGTCCCTGCCTAGCGCTCTACTCATGCGATTCATTTGATCAGGGACTGGAAATGGCCAGGGAGCTGGTCATCCTCGGTGGGATCGGTCATACATCGGTTCTCTATACAAATATAAATAATCAGGATCGGATCCGCAAGTTTGGAGAAGAGATCAAAACAGGTCGTATTCTCGTAAATATGCCCTCTTCTCAGGGTGCGATCGGAGACATATACAATTTCAGACTCGAACCATCTCTCACGCTGGGGTGTGGAAGCTGGGGAGGTAACTCTGTCAGTGAAAATGTAGGAGTAAAACATCTTATGAATATTAAAACGGTGGCTGAGCGAAGAGAGAATATGCTCTGGTTTAAAGTTCCATCGAAAATGTATTTTAAATATGGCTGCCTGCCTCTTGCTTTAAGAGAGCTGGAAGGAAAAAAACGATGTTTTATCGTTACTGACTCCTATCTCTTTGAAAATGGATTTGTCGATAAAATAACAACAGTTTTAAAAGAGATTGGTATAGATTGTCAGGTTTTTCACCAGGTGAAACCCGATCCCAATATGACAACTATCAACCTTGGGCTGGAACAGTTAAGGTCATTCAACCCCGATGCCATTATCGGTTTTGGGGGAGGATCTCCTATGGATGCTGCTAAAATTATGTGGTTGCTCTATGAACATCCTGAACTTTCCTTTGAAGGACTGGCTCTCCGTTTTATGGATATTGAGAAGAGAATATACTCATTGCCCACAGGCTCTAACAAAGCTTTTTTTACAGCCATTCCAACAACATCAGGGACAGGTTCTGAAGTAACACCTTTTTCTGTAGTAACGGACGATGAGACAAATATGAAGTATCCCATTGCCGATTATGCCCTGACTCCCGATATGGCCATTATAGATCCTGAAATGGTGATGTCCATGCCTAAAAGCCTAACGGCGGCTTCGGGAATAGATGCTGTTACTCATGCTATTGAAGCTTTTGCTTCAGTTCTTGCTTCAGATTTTACTAATGGACTGGCTCTGGAATCGTTGAGAATCCTTTTTAAATACCTTCCTATTTCTTATCAGGAAGGAAATCAGGATACCAAAGCGAGAGAGAAGGTGCACAATGCAGCCACAATGGCGGGAATGGCTTTTGCCAATGCTTTCCTGGGGATCTGCCACTCTATGGCTCATAAATTGGGTGCAATGTTCCACATTCCCCACGGCATAGCCAATGCGCTTCTGATAAATCATGTTATTGAGTACAATGCTGTGGAAAATCCTGTCAAACAGGCCGCTTTTCCACAATATGAATATCCTACAGCGGCGTCACGCTATGCAAGAATTGCCGATTATCTTGGATTCGGTGGCAAAAATGACAAACAGAAAGTAGAAAACTTAGTTAAAGCAATTGAAGATCTTCGACAGAAACTGGATGTACCGGCATCAATTAAACAGTATGGAATCTCCGAAGAAGATTTTCTTAAGGCAGTTGATACTCTCTCTGAGCAGGCTTTCGATGATCAGTGTACGGGTGCGAACCCTAGATATCCTATGATCAGTGAAATCAAGGATCTCTATTTGAAAGCTTATTACGGGAACAAGTAACAATTGTTGGAGTGACGCCCCGCAGGAGAGATCTTCTGCGGGCGGCCTCTCCTTTTATTGGAGAAAAACGAATGAAAGCCAAAGTCGAAATCTGTATGGGGAGCTCCTGTTTTGCCAGGGGTAATAGTCTTATCCTTTCAGCAATAGAAAAGTATGTAGAAAAAAAAGATCAATCTGATTCGATTGTCATTATTGGTCACTTATGCATGAATAATTGCTCTAAAGGTCCTGTTATCAGAATCAATAATTTGGACTACCTCAACTTAACTGAACATGATATTCTGAAAAAGCTCGATGAGGTGCTGGAATCATGAATCAGAATTATCCAATATTTACCGAAAAAACAAAGTGCAGGGACTGTTATAAATGTGTTCGGGTCTGCCCTGTAAAAGCGATAAAGGTCGAAGATAACAGTGCTAGAATTATACATGAGCTCTGTGTTTATTGTGGCCGTTGCGTTTATATTTGTCCAGCTGAGGCAAAAAAAGTGCGAAATGATGTGGTTGCTGTGAAAGAGGCCCTCGCATCTGGTAAGGAAGTTATTCTCTCTATCGCGCCCACATGGAGTTCCGGTATTTTCGGAACTAAAAATGAGATGATTGGTAAATTTAAATCTCTGGGTTTTGCCGGCGTTTCGGAAACGGCACTGGGGGCTCAGGTCTTATCTCAGAATATTGCGGAAGATCTCTCTATGACAGATTGCCTGTCTGTCTCCACAGCCTGTCCCAGCATTGTCGAACTCTTTAAGAAATACTACCCCGATCAAGTACAGTCTCTTACACCCTATCTCTCTCCTTTAGGTGTGCATGCGACAATGTTAAAAAAACAGTATGGTGAAGATGCCCTGATAGTTTTTGCCGGACCTTGCATTTCAAAAAAACTGGAAGCCGACAGTGCTGACAACCCTGTGGATTTTGCTTTGACTTTTGATGAGATTTCCCGCTGGTTCGACGTTGAAGGATTATCCGAAGAAAGGGCATCCATCGAATTTGCTGATAGCTTTATTCCCTGCTCCGCTTCTCACAGTACTCTCTACGCTCTCGAAGGAGGTATGATCGGATCAGTACAGGCATGCAGTCCTAAGAAAAAAACTCCTATGATACCCCTTTCGGGAATGAGCCATGTTATAGAAGCTCTTGAGGGAATAGACCATCGGGAAAATATGTTTCTCGAACTGCTCTCCTGCCCTGGAGGATGTGTTAATGGTTCAGGATTTAATAGTAGGACCAATCAGTTTTCCTATAGGAAAAATAGTTTTGATTATTTTGATAAAACTGTTTCTACAGACGAACTTCACCAGACAGAGAGAATTCTGATTCCTCAAGCCGATGAGATCCAGACTGTTTATCATGAAGATAATTCACTGTTTCTACCAGACGTTAGTGAAACTCAAATCCAATCAGCCCTTGCTGAACTGGGTAAGACAAGCGATGAGGATCTCCTAGATTGCGGTGGATGTGGTTATAATTCATGCAGAGAATTTGCTGTTGCCTATCTCCATAAAATGGGTGAGAAACAGATGTGCGTTACCAATATGAGAAAAAGAGCTCAGAAAAAGATTGATATGCTTCTCAGAACGTTGCCTATGGGAGTGGTCATTATAAATCGTCATATGAAAATTGCCGAATGTAATGGTGAATTTCTCAAACTTTTCAGTGAAGTTGATTTTCAGCCCGATGAGAAGAGTATCGATAAATTGGTAGACCTTCCCATAAGCAGTTTTATTGATATAACCACTTATTTGGAAACAATTTTATCAGGTGAAAAAAACCTCTTTCAGGAATTGATAAAGCACAAAGGTAATTATTTGAGAGTTTCTTTTTTCTCCATAGAGAAAGAGAGTCTTGCAGGGGTGATTTTCCAGGATATTACAAGCACAACAACGAAAAGAGAAGTCGTGATAAAAAAGGCTGAAGAGGTCATCAATAAGAACCTGCAGAATGTTCAGCAGATAGCTTCTCTCCTCGGAGAGAACGCCGCGGAAACTGAAATTATTCTCCGCTCTCTCACAGATGTGTTTCAATTTTCCTCCTCTGAGGTAGACTGATGAATTATTTTATTGAAGTAGATTATTCTCAATTTTTCAAAGAGGGCCAGAATATCGGGGGGGACGTATTTCTCTTATCGAGAAATAAGGCAGAAGGGCAGATCATCTGTACCCTTTCCGATGGACTGGGAAGTGGTGTCAAAGCCAATGTCCTCGCCAATCTTACAGCCCATATGGCCCAGAAATATGCTCTGAGTACAATCGATATTGTTAAGTCAGCAGAGATTATTATGAACACTCTTCCTGTCTGTAAGGAGAGAAAGATTAGTTATGCGACATTCTCCATTTTAAAAATTCTTTACAGCGATTCAGATTCTTTACGAGTCTCTATCGTTGAATATGATAATCCGGGATTTCTTCTTTTGAGGAATGGAGAGTATGTAAAATGTGAAAAAACAATATTTCCTCTTAAAAGAGCCGGTGCTTTCAAAGATGAAAATCTCTGCTATACAGAACTGGAACTCCGTGCGGGAGACAGAATCCTTCTCTATACTGATGGAGTAACTCAGGCAGGACTGGGAACAAGAACATATCCTTTAGGATGGAGAGAACACAATGTACAGGCTTTTGTCAAAAGGGTAGTTTCAGAGAATACCCACATGTCGGCTTATGAACTGGCATCTATGATTACAGCCAAAGCCAGAGCACTGGACATATACAAAGCTAAAGATGATATAACATGTGCCTCTGTATATGTTCGTAAACCCCGCCGTCTGCTTATCTCAACAGGTCCTCCCATTGATGAAGATAAAGATGAAGAACTCGTGGACAAAATAATCTCTTTTAAAGGAAAAAAAATCATCTCCGGTGGAACGACGTCACTTATTTATTCCCGGATCAGGAATTGTGATCTTAAGGTTAATATCAGTGACTTTGATACAAGTCTTCCTCCTAGTGCTTCTATTGAAGGTGTTGACCTTGTGACCGAGGGGATGCTGACGCTTAACTGTATAGTACAGCTCTTGGAAAAGAGGATTTCTTTGAAAGAGCTGCCCAATAATGCCGCCGGAAAATTTCTTGAGTTGCTTCTTGCCAGTGATCAGGTGCATTTTCTCGTAGGTACGAAGATAAATGAGGCTCATCAGGACTCGAGTATCCCTTTTGAGATCGGTATCAGACGATCAATAATCAGAAGAATTATTAAAGCACTGGAAGAAAATTATTTAAAAGAAACAACTTTGGATTTTATTTGATGAGTGTACTTCTCCTGTTTTAGTTCAACATTGGCTGGCCGGTTGTTATCTGGTCTTTGCCCGTATTTTTTGCGTTGTAGAGAAGCATATCGGTTTTTTCAATAAATTCATTGACTGTTTCTCCGGAAAATGAGTAAACACCACCACTTAATGTAATCTTAAGGGCTTCCGTTTTCCATCTCAGGGATTTGACGGCCTTGCGAATCTTTTCTGCCACATTGTAAGCTGCTGAATTATCGGTATTGGGAAGGATTATTATGAATTCCTCTCCTCCGTACCGTCCGGCAATGTCTTCTTCCCGGAGCACATTGGTAATTGAAGATGCTACTTTTTTCAAAACACAATCTCCGAGCTTATGTCCGAAAGTATCATTTATCAATTTAAAATTATCGAGGTCTATCATGATCAGAGACAATTCGAGATTGTGTCTTTTCGTTTTACTGATCTCTTCCGATAATCTCTCGTGAATGTAGCTGTGGTTGAAAAGTTTGGTCAACCCATCCATGAGAGCCAACTCTTTGAGAAAGTCCTGGTTGTGCTTTAATTCAAGATGATTTTTAATTCGTGCGAGTAATTCCGACCCATTAAAGGGTTTCGTTACATAATCTATAGCGCCACATCGAAAGCCTTCAACTTTATCTTCCGGTAGGGAATTTCCTGTGAGAAAGATAATAGGTATTTCATTCGTCTCGTTTGAATCTTTTAGTACCTGGCATAGTTCGTAACCATTGATTCCGGGCATATTTATGTCGAGGAGAATCAAGTCAAAGGATTTTAGGTCATTGCGATTCAAGACCTCTTGCCCGCTATGGGCAACGCCTACCCGATAATTCTCTTCATTTAATATACATTGGATTAGAAGACTTACTTGAGGATCATCATCAACAATAAGAATAGATGAGATTACAGTATTCTTTATCATCGCCAGCTCCAATTCATAATATGTGCAATAATCTTACTATATACTTTCGGCCTAGGGGAAATTATTATTTAAAAAAAGCAGAGATTTCTCTCTGCTTTTTATCAAAAGTAAATATTTTATACAATTTCAAGTAAAAACTGACTGGCCTGTATTTGATCTCCCTGATTTACAGAGATATTCTGAACAGTTCCTGAAGCCGTTGCAATAACTGGTGTTTCCATCTTCATCGCCTCGACAACGAGCAATTCATCACCTTCTTCAACTTCATCGCCATCGCTGACTCCTATGCGGAGAACAAGTCCCGGCATGGGGGCATTTACCGGCTTTCCCGATCCGGCTTCAGCAGAGGAGGACATATCAGATTCTATAATTCCCTCTGTAACACCGACATCGTAGGATTTCCCGTTGACAACAGCTTTGTCCCCTTCGAATGTAACAGCATATTTTTTGCCGTTGACAGAGACAGTATAACCATCGCCGGAAACAGCTGGTCCCGATGAAGTCTTTTCAATTTTTCGAATATTCTGGACAGCTTTTCCCTGTAGGAAGGTTATCCCTTTATCCTTACAAGTTGCAGCGATAAATATATTCTCGTCTGTTATGTCAAGGTCATTTTTGATAAGAGACATTTCCGCGGCTTTGACTCCCAAATCCGGGTTGTTATCGTTTATTTCCTGGACAGTTTTTGTCGTCGGTTCCAGCTTAAGCTGCTGGCTGGCTATTTTAATTATTTCCGGATCGGGAGCTACTGGTGTTTTTCCAAAATAACCGAGAACCATTTTCCCATATCCATCGGCGATTTTCTGCCAGTTTCCGAACATGGTGTTGTTAAATGCCTGCTGGAAATAAAATTGGGAAACAGGGGTTACAGAAGTTCCAAAACCACCTTTAGCTACAGCTTTACCCATATTCTTAGTAATTTGTTCATATTTATCCAAAAGGTTATTGTCTCTAAGCATCTGAGTATTCGCTGTCAGAGCACCACCGGGCATGGGTGATAAAGGTATAGTTGCTTCAACTTTTTTAGCTTCGGGAGGCATAAAGTAATCGGCCATACACTCTTTGAAAATCTCTTCGGCTTCGAATATTTTAACAGGATCAATTCCCATATCCCATTCAGTACCCTGCAGGGCATGGTACATGGTCATAATATCGGGCTGACAGGTTCCACCCGAAACAGGAGACATAGAGAGGTCAATCTGATTTGCACCGGCTTCCATGGCGGCCTTATTCTGAATAATTGAAATACCGGCAGTCTCATGAGTGTGAAAAACTATTCTGATGTCTTTACCGAGTAATTTTCGCGCTTGATTGATTGTATCATAGACTTTATGAGGGACAGATGTTCCCGAGGCGTCTTTGAAACAGACCGAATCAAAAGGAATATCCGCATCCAAAATGTTTTTGAGAGTTTGGACATAAAATTCAGGAGTGTGAGCTCCTTCGCATCCCGGTGGAAGTTCCATCATAGTAACGCAGACCTCGTGTTTCAAGCCGGCATCAACAATACATTTACCGGAGTAAATGAGGTTGTTTACATCGTTTAAAGCATCGAAGTTTCTAATAGTCGAAATTCCGTGTTTTTTAAAAAGCGTGGCGTGGAGATTGATTATGTCACTCGATTGTGACTCAAGACCCACTACGTTGACACCTCTGGACAGTGTCTGCAGATTGGCATCGGGTCCCGCTGCTATTCGGAACTGATCCATCATGTCAAAGGCATCTTCATTGCAATAGAAATAAAGTGACTGAAAACGCGCTCCACCACCGGCTTCAAAATGGTTGATTCCGGCAGCTTTAGCAGCTTCAATAGCCGGTAGAAAATCCTTTGTTAATACCCTTGCTCCGTACACTGACTGAAAGCCATCACGAAAAGCGGTATTCATAAACTCGATCCGTTTTTTCATATGTAAACCCTTTAAAATTATGTATAAAGAAAATGATCTTCTCTTAAGCGAAAAAATCCCTGTAAGTATATAATGAATAAAAATTTTTGTAACTATGGGAAAGTAGAAGAAAAGTTTTTTCCAGAATAAAATTAGAAATATTCAATTCTCTAATTTCTAAATTATAAAATAGTCATTTTTCAGTTAATTCTAATGTATCTACTGCTTCATATTCTATATAATTGTGCTTTGTATTATCTATTTTTTGCTGTTAGGAATAAAGACGAATGCCTTTTGAATTAAAAACGGATAAAGATCGATTGGATTATCAATTCGATTATGTCAGAGACGACCCTTATGGGTTGAGAATATATACTTTAAAGAATGGTCTGAAAGTCTATCTCAGTGAAAATAACGAAAAACCCCGTATAAAAACAAGAATTATTGTAAAGGCGGGATCTGTGAACGATCCTGAAGACGCAACGGGCATGGCTCATTATTTTGAGCATATGATGTTTAAGGGATCCAAAGCCATTGGTGCCCTGGACTATGATTCTGAAAAGATACAACTGGATGAACTTTCTGACCTGTATGAAAAACTAAATCAGTGTAGCGATGATGATAAAAAAAAATCT
>JADGDJ010000050.1:0-1054 GCA_016744925.1 Spirochaetaceae bacterium | reverse complement strand
GTCTGTTCGGCTTTCCTCAAAAGCAATTCCCGGAGAACTCGATCGAATTTACACACATATCGGCGCTCGTTATACAAACGCCCATACGGGTTTTGAAGAAACTGTATATAAGAATGATATTCCTATAGCCGAGCTTGAAAGATGGCTCAATATAGAGCGTGAGCGCTTCACAAATACTGTTCTTCGGTTCTTTCCCACAGAGCTGGAAGTCGTTTATGAAGAGTACAACCAGGAGCAGGATGATGATTTTCAGAAGGTGAGTAATCTTCTCATGTCATCACTTTTTCCTCAGCATCCCTACGGATCCCGTACCATTTTGGGGACCGGAGAGCATCTGAGAAAACCTTCGATAAAGAGACTGAAAGAGTTTAAAAGCAAATGGTATGTCCCCACTAATATGGCGATAGCCATATCGGGTGATCTGGACTTTGAAAAAACTATAGAACTCATCGATAAGACATGGGGAGACATTCCTCCCGGTGATAAAGTTGAACTGGATATAGTCGAAGAGCAGGAAATAAGAAATCCAGTAAGAAAGTCAATTCATGGCCCGGATGCTTGTTTTTCCACTATAGGATATCGTTTCGACGGCATTGGATCGAAAGATGAATTGTACCTGGTGCTAATAGATATGATGCTCAGTAATAGTCAGGCGGGACTTTTTGACTTGAATCTGGTTCAAAATCAGAAATTACTGGAAGCGGGAACTTCTTTTTCTTCCTGTAAGGATTACAGCTGGTTTCTTATGTATGGATTACCCAGAAATAATCAGACCCTCGACAATGTGGCGGTTCTTTTACTCGAACAGATCGGGATACTGAAACAGGGCGATTTTGAAGATTGGATGATTGACGCAGTTGCCAATTATTTTGAAATATCAAGAGTTCAGGATCTAGAATCAAATATGGTTGTCGATTCATTTGCGGATAATTATATATCTTCTGTCGGATGGGATTCATTCCTCAATAGAATTGAACAAATTCGTTCAATCAGTAAAGAAAGTCTTGTGGAATTCGTCAATTCTCGTTTTAAAGACAATTTCATACTCATACAG
>JADGDJ010000307.1 GCA_016744925.1 Spirochaetaceae bacterium | reverse complement strand
ACTTCATTAACAGCTTCAATATCCGAGATATTTTTAAGATATATTGTTGTTTTAACGACATCTTCCATAACGTGGTCGATGCTTTCTAGAATTGCTTTTATATTGTTTAGGCACTGTCCAGCCTGCTCTTTTACCCCACCATCTACCATTTTACCTGATTTCGGATCGATAGGTAATTGAGAAGAAAGGTTATTGTAATGAGAAAAAGCTACTGTTTGTGTAGATGTAGAACTTTTGGGTGCATTTTCAGTGTTTCTTGAAACTTTTATGAGAGCGCAAGGAGCTTGTGGAGCTGTACCTTCACCGTTTGAAATAAGTGCTTCAATTTGTACCAGAGCATCATCCAAAGGTAAAGCTGCAACTGCTACTGTCGTCTGCGTAGGAAGATCACTTTGGAAGAATGTTGTATAAACTTCGTTTACAGCATCAATATCTGAGATATTCTTAAGGAATATAGTTGTTTTAACTACATCGTCCATAACATGATCGATGCTTTCTACAATTGCTTTAATATTTACTAAGCACTGCTTTGCCTGCTCTTTTACATCATTACCTACAATTTTACCAGATTTTGGATCGATGGGTAATTGTGCTGAAATATTGTTGTAATGAGAAAAAGCTACTGTCTGTGTATACGGACCTAATTTATTTGGTGCATTTTCCGTATTTCTTGTATTTTTTATAATATTGCTACTCATATTAAATTCTCCTTTTAATTATGAATAATAGAAAAAGTTCTAATGTCTGTCAATCAGATAATCTGGAATTTAGCTAGAAAATCATATTCATAAAACGATTGTACTTTCTAAAAGAATCATTGTGTTATATATGATATAAAATTCTGGGATGAAATTGTCGGTAAAGGAAACACAAAATATCCCTAGCTAAAGGAAATCAAGTAAAAAAGAGAATCAAGCCATCAAATTATATGAAAGAGATTGGTTTATTTAAAAAAACTTTACTGGAACTTTAATAATTATGAGATTCGACAACCAGTTATAATAAATAGATATAATTGTTATTGAAGATTTATTAAGGGGGGGTTAATGGCTTCAGTATTATTCTTGAAGCCATTTACGTAATTTATACGATCATCAATCCTGCATATCAGGACTTGTTTGATAAATTGCTATATCAAGCTTTATAGGATTAAATTCTTCTTACGTTTGTAGCACATGGACCTTTTGGACCGCTACCGACTTCAAATTCAACATTATCACCTTCATTGATGTTACCCTGAACTTCGTTTTTGTGAACAAAAAGATCATCTCCACCTGCTTGTTCGATAAAACCAAATCCTTTTGTTGAATTAAACCACTTTACTGTACCTTCTGACATATATCACCTCTTTTAAATTATTAGATGTCATCATAGGTGCAATCGGTAAGATAAACAATTGATAATATGATGGATTGTAAATATAAGTATGAATTAAGCTTCAACCTCTTGTTATCTGATATTTTAGAAAGGAAGATTTCCGGATCTATATTTAGTAACAATGGAAGTGAAGCCTTCTTCAATACCCGGCTAATGGATGGGTCATTAGTTTGAGTCCTATTTCATTTAATCCTCTTCAATAAGTCTGTAATATTGTTCATCCTGACCAGTGGTCTTAATCTCTCCGAAATATTCATTGTTATCTGAGTAAATGGGAAAAACATTGCCCTGCCGGGTTATTATTTCTGTGATTTCACCTGATGAGATAATTGAGAAAGGCTCGATATTCCTATCTGTTTTGACCTTGTATATTTCAGCAGTGTCGGCTGTTTCATTCCAGATATAAATAACCACTTCCTTCGGGTTAGATTTTGAGACCAGATTCGCTGGATACAATTGAGGAACCTGAGATGAAAAACCAGAAAAACTCATTCGGACATCAGAGATTCCTCTTGGCTCCTTTTCTCCGGGAATTAATATTCGGGCCTTTCCCCAGATCTCATTACTAATAGCTATATCAATTGTTGTATCGACAATAGTTACTATCGTATCTGAAACTTCTTCAGTGGTTTCAATTTCAGGTGATGTGTCGACTTCAGAAGGAGTGTCTACAGGTAGTGGCTGGGCTCCTGCAGTCAGCAAAATTTCCAGGATTCTCAAACCCTGACCATTTTCGGGAACGAGCTGGATCGGTCTTTGTTTCTCATAATTCACCGGGTCAGGATTTTCACCATAGTGAAGCAAAAGTTCTACACCTTTAACAGATCCCGCTAGAGAAGCATAATGCATAGCTGTATTACCCTGATTGTCTCGCATATTAACTCGAGCACCTTGCTCCAGTAGAACTTGGACTAAATCAATGAACGTCCCTTCAGAGGCCGACATGAGCATTGTCTTCCCACTTTGATCCATTTCATTTAAATCTGCTCCTGACTTTAAAAGATATTCTGCAACTTCGGCATTTCCACTTTTTGATGTCATAAACAGTAGCGAATTCAGAATCCCTTTTCTCTGATGTAATGATGCATTATATCTCAGCAACAGATTAGTCATAGCAGAAAAATCCTGTCTTTGACCAGCATCTTTTTCCATAGTAATGAAAAGAGTTGTTGCTCCGGAATTGTTGACTACATTTGGATCAGATCCTTTGGCTAAAAGGAGTTCTGCGGTTTTCATGAAACTATTCTGAACAGCATTAAATAGTGCCGTATTTCCATTCAGATCTGTTAAGTTTGGATTTATTCCTTCATCAATAAGAAGCGAAGCCAGTTCGGGAATATCTCTGGAAACGGCTATGTGCAGTAGTGTTTTCCTTTCTGAAAACCGATGATCCAGTCGCGCACCACTTTTAATAAGCATTTCAACAAGAGTAACATCCAGTTTTTCAACAGCAAATGTTAAGGGATAAATTTCCTTTACCGATGGTAGGTTAGAATCAGCTCCTGAATTCAGTAAGATTCTTAAAGTCTTTATGGCATCTGCTGAGGAAATTTCAGGTTTTAAGGAATAAAACAGAGGGGATCCCCAATTTCTACTGGATAAATTTATATCACTCTGTGAACCATTAGCCAAATATAGCTGAACAAGTTCCCAGGCCCCAGAACCGGAAGCAACATGTAATGCTGTTTCTCCCGAAGTGTCTTCTTGCTGGGTTGGATCTGTACCTGCATTTATAAGAAGTCGGGCATAGGCAGTATTTCTATTTTGCGTCATAAAGTGGAGAGGATTTCTTCCTTTATTATCAATGTGCCCGGCATCAGCACCATACTTGAGTAAATAAGAGATAACATCGGGTTTATTGGCTGAAACACTGTAAAATAATGCTGTAGATCCCCGATTGTCCACTCCATTGATGGGAACATTAACTGACAATAATCTTTCCATCATCTGAATATTTCCCATGGCTGAAGCAAGCATAAGTGTTGTTTTTCCGCCCTTCCCCGGGATTCTCATATTCGCCCTGTATTTAAGGAGTATTTTAATCATATCAAAGCGATTTTGTCCGGATGCTAATATAGCTGCTGTATCTCCCGATGAATTCAATAGATTAGAATCGGCACCGGCAATTAAAAGTCTTTCAAGGCTATCAGCCTGTCCATATTGTACAGCAATATGGATGAGAGGATTACCATCACTAAAGACAGTATTAGGGTCACCACCTTTGGAGAGAAATTTCTCCAATTGTTGAAGATCTCCCTTGCGGATAGCACGCACTTCTGCCGTTGCGCATGAAGCAATGAATACTACTGTAATTATTAATAAGAACATATTTCTTAATATTTTCATTTATTTCTCCCTGAAGATTACATATCCCGAATATTGTGTACCAATATAACTATTATATATTATTACAAAAGCTAATAATGTATTTCCCTTATACTCTCTTACAACTTTCATATTTTTTGCAGGTCTATCAGATTCACATAAATAATCAATCTATAAATAAGTAAAAATAACAAGGAAAAGAGGTGACAGAAAAACAGTGATAACACCAGCCAGAACAATAGCCAGGCTGCTCATAGCGCCTTGCACTTCTCCCAGTTCCATCGCTTTTGATGTACCAATGGCATGAGAAGTTGTTCCAATAGCAATTCCCTGAGCAACAGGATGTGTAATCTTGAAAATTTTAAAGATCGGGATATAGAGAACAAGCCCCATTAATCCAGTTATGGTAATGGCAAGAATGGTGATCCCTGCTAATCCCCCCAGAGCTTCGGTTTGAATCAATCCCAGTGGAGTGGTTATGGATTTGGGTATTATTGATCGTATGAGGACCTCGTCGACATCCAGAATCTTACTGAAAATAAAAACAGTTACAGCAGAAGTCAACACACCGGCAATTATTCCTGCCAGAATGGCAAATTTATGCTCCAGCAATAGAGGAAGTTGCCTATAGAGGGGCAAAGCTAACAGGATAATGGTAAATGGTAGGGCTAGTATAATCC
>JADGDJ010000306.1 GCA_016744925.1 Spirochaetaceae bacterium | reverse complement strand
GTTTCGGGGTGTACCACCCACAATTTTTTTGACTCGATACTTTTCGAATATGATTTTTTATTCATCAGTGCGGCACTCGTATGAGCCCCTTCTATTGTTACGATTAGTGGTAGTATTGTTCCGTCTGCCATAATATCCTCTTTATCCTCTTTATCCTATTTTCCAATCTATTGTTTTACCGGCATAAAGAGACTTCACCCCTGAGTACTCATCGGGGACTTTCCAGCTCTCTTTCACCAGTGTGATTTTTTCTCTATTGTATTCCAGGCCATAAAAATCCGCGCCATAATGGGAGACAAACCCTTCCAACAACTCTATTTTGTCCTGTTTATCAAAAAAATCAACAAGTAAAGGCAGAGCTACAGGAGATGTATAACATCCCGCACTTCCACAACTGTTTTCTTTATTTGTAATTTTATGAGGAGCGCTATCGGAACCGAAGAAAAATTTTCTGTTTCCCTTAAGGACAACCCTCTCTATGGCATCCCTATCTTCCGGACGTTTCAGAACTGGTTTGCAGAAACTGTGGGGGTTGAGAGAACCTCCAATAATATCATCGAGAGTCAGCAATAAATGTTGAACGGTTATAGTACCGACAAGATTTTCCGGTCCATTTTCAACTGCGGCAATACCTTCTGCGCTGGAAAGATGCTCAAAAACTATTTTCAATTGAGGAAATTCTCCGGATATTTCCAGGATCTGAGGAATAAATGCTTTCTCTCTGTCCAATGAAAATACAGAAGGATCTTCACCGTGAATGCTCAGCACGAGACCAACATCACTCATTACGGTCAATAAATGAGCGATTTCTCTCCAATCTTTAATACCATCGGACGAATTGGTTGTCGATCCTGCGGGATACAATTTACCCGCGAGAGCACCCGCCTCTTGCATGGCGATAATATCATCAGCTGTCAGCGATTTAAGGAGTTTAAATGTCATCAGGGGTTTAAATTCGCTATTGAAAAACTCTATTTTTTCTTTATATTCATTGATTGTTTCAACAGAAGCGATGGGAGGAATCGTATTGGGCATTACGATAGCCCTGCAGAATGATTCCGAGCAATGTCCAACTGTCAGTTCCAAGAGTTCATCCTGTCTCAGATGAACATGAAAATCATCAGGTTTGATTATCTCAATCTTCTTCATTTTTGTAACTCCAGATCTTTTCATCTTTATCGTTGATATAGTGAACGACACCTTTTTCGATCACTAAAGCAAGACCATAATGAAACCCATCAGCATAATCGTATTGAGGTACAACCTGCATAATACCCTTCCTGTCGATATAACCAATAAGCCCTTCAACTTTAACAGGGGCGAGTTTTTCTGAAAAATCCCCGGCGAAATCATAACCGGGAGAAATCACGAAATCACCTTTTGTATCGATATAAATCCCTTTGCCATCTTTGACCACAAGGGCCAGCCCCTCTGAAAAATCTTTCGAGTAGGCAAATTGAGGTTCGATAACATACTGATTTTTACTATTGATATAGCCACCCTGATCTTCTATTACAGCCAGAGCAAGACCTTCTGAAAAATTTCCTGTAAAGTCGTATACGGGAGGTATAATTTCTTCACCTTTTAAATTGATAAAACCTGATTTTCCATCACGGGAGATACGAGCCATTCCCTCAGAAAAATCACTGGCAGCTGTCCAATTCCCTGAAAACTGCTCTTCGTTTTTTTTATTGATAAAAAAGTGACGATCACCAGAGACAACGGACGCCAGTTTCTCTTTAAAATTCCCGGCCCTATCGTACAGAAAGGGAATAACTAATTCACCTTTCAGGTTTATATATCCACATTTTCCATCTTTCACTACCATGGCAAGCCCTTCACTGAATGGAGAACCTTTTTCGTATTCTGCCGGAATAAGTAATTCACCGGATTTATCGATATATCCACCTTTCCCATCTATTACAACGAGAGCCAGCCCTTCACTGAAGTCTGTAGCCGCTTCAAATTGCGGGGAGATCTTTATATCACCTTTCGCATTGATGAATCCCGTTTTTTTATCAACTGTTATCTTATATAAACCGCTATTTCCGCTATCACAGCCGATTGTGATAACAAGCAGTGCAAATGTAATTATCTTGATAATTTTTTGGCTCACATTATTTCCCTGTTTTAATTATTTGTTTTTATTATTATTTTCTGATTATATCGATTATGATGGTTAACTTTAATATGCGGAGTAATAAATTATGACAAAAGCCGAAAATATAGATTACCTGGCACTGCGAAGTGAAGAATGCAGACTACCGAAAGAAGAAGTTGATACAATAAAAAATAAACTGAAAGAATTGGAAGATAGTGAATACGATCATCTGAAAAGAATATCCGAGCCGGACTTCAGATTATGGTGTAAAAAAGTCTGCTGCGGGAATTAATTTGCAGACAGCCATTGTACATGGTAGAATTCTAAATACAGGAGTTCTTATGGATAATGTAAATCTTATGGCCCAAAAAGAAAAAGTGTTCTTTGCCGGATGTCTGAAAAGTCTTCTACTATCTGATGGAAAAATCGAGGAAAATGAAGTGACTGACCTTCATGAGCTGACTGAAAAACTCGTTTTTAATTCTTTTGATTCATATCTTGAAAAATTTGAAAATCGAGTAAAAACAGTCGAAACATTTTGGGAAATGGCAGAAAACATAACCGATGACGATGTTCAGGATCTCATAATTACATCTCTCCACGACTTACAGCTAAAAGATCACATCCCGGGATTTCACAACGGAAAATTATTGGAAGAGCTGGAATCTATGTGGACTTGAGACCACAGGATTACTCACTTTACCTTTAAACTCAAAACTAAATGCAACCGCTTGCACAATTTTTGATTGAGCCTATCATTTTTAGATGATAGACTTCAGACTCTAAAGTCGTAAACAAGAGGTAATAATGAAATTTCCCCCGATTGATCATAAGCTGACTGGTGTAGTTGTTCCCGTTTTTTCTCTACGGAGCAAAAAGAGTTGTGGAATTGGTGAGTTTTCCGACCTTCCCCTGCTGGGAGACTGGTGTGTAAAAAGCGGACTTGAATTGATTCAAATCCTTCCGGTAAACGACACAGGCTATCAGGAATCACCCTACAGCGCATTGAGTGCTTTCGCTCTTCATCCCATATTTATTAATCTGGAAAATATTAAAGAATCAAAACCTTTTTTAAAAGAGATCAGTTCCTTAAGAAAAGAATATGAGTCTCACAAACGAGTCCAGTTCGCTTCTGTATTAACTGCAAAACTGGATATTCTGAAAAAGATATACAATGAAAATATCAAATCTGTTAAAAGCGATAAAATAATTGAATCATGGGTTATAAAAAATCCCTGGGTAAAGAATTATGCCCTCTTTTCAACATTGAGAGCAGAGAATGATCTCTCTTCGTGGAACGCCTGGAAGAAATTTTCTAACCCGACAGAAACTGAACTGAAAAAATTATGGTCCGAAAAATCCGATAAAAATTACTTTCATGTATGGATTCAATTTCACCTGGAAAGCCAATTGGTTAAAGCCGTAAAAAAACTGGACGACATGGGAGTAAGCTTGAAAGGGGACATCCCGATTCTAATGAATGAAGACAGCTGCGACGTCTGGGCCAATCGATCCTATTTCAATCTGAAGCTATCTGCCGGTGCACCTCCGGATATGTTCTCTGCAGAAGGACAAAACTGGGGTTTTCCTATTTACAACTGGGACAATCTGAAACAAGACGATTACAGTTGGTGGAGAAATAGATTAAAACAAGCAGCCAAATTTTATCATGCATACAGGATTGATCATGTCCTCGGGTTTTTCAGAATTTGGAACATTCCTTTTACAATGCAAACGGGAAGCATGGGATATTTCAATCCTTCCGCCTATATCAGCCGTAAGGATCTTAACAAAATGGGACTTGATGAGGGTAGAATACGCTGGTTATCCAAACCTCATATATTTGAAACCGAATTGCATGATCACCTTGGTACTGAGACAGAATCTATTATAGACCTATGCCTCGACAGAATAGGCAGCGAAAATCTCTTTTTGCTCAATGATAAATTCAGTTCAGAAAAGCATATGTATCAATCTGACATTTCTGAAAATGCCAAATCTTTTTTGAGCGGGCAGTTGAAAAATATTACCTTGATTGAAATTGATGAAGAGACATTCAGCTTATCCTGGACCTATCGGGATTCTCGAGGCTACCACAGCCTCAATCAGTGGGAAAAAGAGAAAATTGAAGAGATCTCCGCAAACTGCGGTGCAAAAGCTGAAAGGATATGGGAGGAGAATGCTCTGAGCCTTCTGTCATTTATGAAGGATACAACTGATATGCTTGTCTGCGCTGAAGATCTCGGCGCTGTACCGGATTGTGTTCCTTCGGTACTGCAGAAACTCGGAATACTGGGCTTGAAAGTGGTT
>JADGDJ010000049.1 GCA_016744925.1 Spirochaetaceae bacterium | reverse complement strand
ACCAATACCCACTAACATTTCCATAAAGTCATTCAATGGACCAAGTTCTCCATTATAGAACAGAGCAAATAAGGTCCCGATTGCTACAGGGCTGATGACTACGGGAAAAAAGAAAACTGTTCGATAAAAGGCTGATCTTTCCCCAAGGCCATATAATAAATAACTTATTACAAAGGCAATCGGCAGCTGAAATAATAATGAAGCAAATATCAACACTGTTGTATTTTTAAATGTCACCCAGTAATCGGGGTCAATGAGAATTTCTCTATAATTATCAAGTCCAATAAAAACTTTTGCACCTATGGCATTCCATGAGTGAAATCCATAACCTGCTGAGAGAATAATTGGAAAAATCATTATGACCGAATAAAGAATAAATGATGGTGCCAGGAATGTTATATAAAATGGCGTTTCTCGAAATTTCATCTTCATGATCCTTTTCCCTCCCTGAAATATATTTTTCAGGGAAGGAGTTTTTAAGAGGTAAAGTTTAGTTTATTTATTTAAACTGTACTGAACGGCCTCTACAAATTCTACAGGTGTAATGGCATTAGCATAGAGTTCATCGCAGGCACTTTTGTATTTGTCAAATGCTTCCTGAGATGGAAAAAAGAACTCGTGAATACCATAGATATCCTGTGTGGAAGTGAAACTCTGAACCATATCAAAAAGTTTATTCTGACCACTGGGAAGCTCTATAATCTTTGCTGGAAATCCCTTTCCATTAAGAGCGACATCTGTGTAAACTTTGTCCGATAACAAATAATTAGTTAGTTTAATAATAGCGGCTTTTTTTGCAGGATCTTCGAAAGATTTTTTATTAATCACATTACTAATTGAGATTCCTCCAACTGTAAATCCTTCAGGTGAATTTTCAGCTCCGCGGATTTCAGGAACAGGAATTATAACAGATCTGTCGACAATTTCTGGCTGAAAATCTTTGATTTTCCACGGGAATGAATAAATCATAGCGGCTTTCTGACTGTTGTAAAGAGCCGTTTGAGGTCCCCATCCACCGTTTGTTAATGTGTCAGTAGGCATTGCCTGCCATTTAATTAAATCCGAGATAGCATTGGCAGCTCGATTATTTGCTTCGGTATTGAAGACTAAAGAGCCGGAAAGCTTTTGTGCATCCGAATATCCACCATCAGCCTGGTATGCTAAAGCACTGAAAAAAAGATGTCCGGGATCTCCTTTCATACTCCCCATACTCAGAGGTATAATGCCATTCTCTCGGAATACAACAGCACTATTTTCCAGATCTGACCAGGTGTTGGGCAGTTCCAGGCCATATTGGTCAAAAAGGGACTTATTTGCCAGGAAAAATCCTTTAAAACTGGAAACTGGAAACCCATAGTTTTTTCCATCTACATCTGTTGCAGACCAGGCCCCGGCACTGAAGCTGTCTCTATTGATTTCACCTGATTCTGCCAGAAATTCATCAATATCCAGAATGATATTGTTTTCTACCATCTCTCTCAGGTTTGTTTCATAACTCCAGTACTGAAAGACATCAGGTGCTTCGCCGGCGGCAATTTCCACCTGAATTTTCTGCTTGTGATCCAGACCCGGTGTAACTTCCAGTTCAAGAATGAACTCATCTTTTACTGATTCTGCATATGCTTTCATCTGGGCATCAAATTCTCCCGTCCATTGGTAGGCATATCGTATAACAGGTTTTTTCTCTTTCATGTCCTGTTGTCCATTGCAGAAAACCGATAGAGTCAATGACGTCATTAACATTACTGATAATAATAGTTTCTTCATAATTCTTATCCTTCATAGTATTTTTAGTAACTATGGATGAATATAAACCTGCTTCCAGAAGCGGTAAACAGGAGCGTTTTCAGAAAAACTGGACAATATTCAGATTTTCAACTTAAATTGATTCCACTAGTAAAAAAGCAATTTCCAAATTACCTTTTATATTATATTTTCTCTGAATAATAAATAATCTATTAGCATCTGTGCTTCTTCACAGTATATATACATTCTACTTAGGGTTTCCTGAAAAAATCTTTCAAGCAGCCTCTAACATATTTATGCTTAAGTTCGAACGATATCCTTCACCAGAATAATTACTTTTCTCTGAAATGGCCTATATTTTGATATCTGAACTCCAATTTTCAGATATTGTATGTATAAAAACAGCAAAATAAAACCGGAGCGAAGCTTCCCACTCAATAGATTATACCATTACTAATTCATACGGACCTGATTCAGATTATGCATTTTTTATTGATGACAATACGATTGTCCTGGTACTTTTAATTTACCATCCAGTTTAAATTTTGTCCAAAACCTCGACCAAATAGAATATTCTATAACAGAATCAGGAGATATTTTATATGGAAAATCGCTAATCAGTTGTGGATATATGGAATGAAATGGTTCTAATACTGATTGTTATACCGGACAAACAAAGGTTTTAAAAATGAAACATATGATATTCACTTCACAATAGAATACGACTTAGATGGAAACATGACAGATGATAGCGATCAGAAAACAGTTTTTCTTTTCCTGTACCATATACTATTTCAACTGGAGATTAACAAGTCTAGAAGTACAGAGTCATACTGTTGCGTCATTATTATTGGATAGAAAAAGAGATCTAAATAAATCCCAAACTCCGCAGAATAAATAATCCGGTACCTATCGTGACAACTGAGCCCAATGTTGTGAGAAGGATTATCGCTGCGGCAAGATCACTATCACTGCCAAGAGCTTCAGCCATAACATAACTGGACACAGCGGAAGGACACGCAAGCATAATAAAAATAACACCCAATGATTCTCCTCCAAATCCCGCTGCCAGTAAAATAAAAATAACAATTAGCGGATAAATTATCAGTTTAATAATAGAAGATGAAAGCGCCTTTACAAATCCCTTTTTAAAAGAAGAAAAATTTAATGATCCACCAACCCCCAGCAGAGCCAGGGGAATAGTCATCCTAGATAAATACCCGAGAAAGTGACCTGTTATTTCTCCTGTATTTATTGAAAAAAGAGAAAACGGAAGGGCTATAAATACGGCAATAATAAGAGGATTGGTGATGATCGCTTTCAATATCATAGAACCAGCACCTGCATGCCCTTTTTTTAAAGGCATGATAAGTGCCAGAACCGCATATATATTGTACATCGGGAAAATAAAAATAAGAGCGATGGCGGCTCTTGCAACACCGGTCTCACCAAAAATATTAGAGATTATACCGAGACCGACAATGGCGATATTGCTGCGGAACGCCCCTTGAACAAAAGCACCCCTTTCAGCACCATTTTTTATAAAAAACCCCGATAGAAAATAAATCAACAGGAAGCTGACAGTCACAATGCCAACAATATATATGATTTCTCTCATATCAAAAATTTGAGAAAAATCAGCACTACCGACTTTCTGAAATATAAGAGCCGGAAGAGCCACTTTAAAAACGAGCTTTGTAGATTTGGATATAAACTGATCATCGAGGATATGAATTTTTTTTAAAATAATACCTGTCAAAATCAGCAGAAACACGGGCATAACGGCATTTAGAGCAAAGAGTAAATTTTCCATATATTCGGATTGTACTATTTTTATAATAAAACGATCAACCGGCTTTAGTGACCGTATTTTTTGCGGAGTTTTTCAAAGTTTTTACCGAATATCTCGTCGACTTTATCTCCCAGATACTCACTGACTTCTGCTATATAAAAATCGTGTATCACAAAGGCTTCAATGGACTTGATAAGCCCCATATTTCTTGTCCAGACAGCCTGACAGGGCAATGTCCCTCCCAGACTTCCGGTAATACAGACCTTAGAATCGATGATGAGGTCGAGCGATCGCCCCACAACCGTAATATCTTCCAGATTTTCTGTACTGTGATAATAGACTTCACCAAACTCCGGTTTCCCCTCACCGTAGAGAAGAATGTGGATCTTCACCCCTCTCTTTTCAGCTTCCAGAAAGGAATTCTTGAGGGATTCCAATTCCTGATCCCAAATACCGACAAATATGTCTTTATCCGCTTCTTCGATAAGCTGCTCCGCCATCTCCAAAGCTTCCGTATGACCGGCCAGATTCCAGACTGGATCAAAGTCGGCAGTAAATTTAATAGAGTCCATCTGCTGTTTCAGATCATTGGTCAATTTGGTGTTGTCTCTTTTCAACCGTGAGATGAGTTCTTCAGGAGAAATTGGAGAGAAAAGCTCGGGATTGGTTCCCTTGGAAGTGACATAACTTTTCTTTATAAGCCTTCTGGTTATGTCGTAAACACGAGAATGGGGTACTCCGGAATTTTTAGAAATATTATATGCACTCAAAGGGTGTTCATTGATAAGGGACATATACACTTTCCCCTCATATTCGGTAAACCCGAGATCTTTAAGATTCGAAAGTATAGATTCAATTGCTTTATCACTCATCTTTATCCAGCCTGTAGGGAAGAACATCTTCCAGTTTAATCATTTCTTCTGTTAGTTGGCGAATTTTCTTCCTGAGAACAAATATACAGCTTGTAACGACAGCGCGTCCCCGAACAATATCCTCTGCAAATGAATGGCAGGTAGGTGCTCCACAGGATCCGCAATCTATACCGGGCAAAGTCTTCTCTATCAGATCCAGCCGCTGCATCATTAGCATGGCCTTTTCGTAATCATCGTCGAGTTTCATAAAGCTGGAAGCCTGCAGCTCTTCAGTCCAGCTGATGTCCTGAAGCGGTCCGCAATCTTCACAGACCACGGCACCTGCCGTATCCCATCTGTCCATGATTCTCGATTTCGCCACATAGGGATTAACCAGAGTCATAGGTCCTCCGACACATCCTCCGGGACAGGCCATAAGCTCAATAAACCGGAACTGATTGATTTTACCATTTTCCAGTTCCTCCAGTAAAGAAATCGTATTGGAAATTCCATCGACGGAAATTACTCCGTCTGAAGCTAAGGCCCTGGCTTCTCCATCAATTCGCCCCCAGCCGATTCCAACACCGGAAGCACTGGCCAGTTTTTCTGTTTCCATGTCGGATCTGATCAAGCGCTGAAGTTTTACCTGAATATCTTTAATGCCGATGACTCCATCTACGCGGGATTTTTCCTGACGATGGGGATTCCGAATTTCTGAAAACTTGGCAGCACAGGGTGATATAAAAAATACGCCGACTTTTCCCTTATCATTGCCGGCTCTCTCCTTGGCCAATCTGGCAGCTAACTCCATAGGAGAAATAAAGGGGATGATCTGACCGATTAAAGAGGGAAAGCTGACTTGAACCAGGCGGACAACAGCCGGGCAGGAAGAGGATATAAAAGGACCATTCCCTTCATTATTCAAAAGGAATTCATTAGTTCTCTTCGTAATGATCTCAGCGGCAGTTGCCACCTCAAAAACATCATCAAATCCGAGATGTTTCAATCCTGTTAAAATCCGATCTGTACTAACACTGCTATCGGCTATCCCGTAGAGTGAAGGAGCTGGAATGGCTATCTTGTAATCAAAGTCATCAATAATCGCCATGGGATCAGACACAGCAATTTTAGCATTGGACTGGCACACTCGTATACATTCACCGCAGTCTAAACAGCGGTCTGAAATAATCAGAGCTTTTCCATTCTGGACCCGAATTGCTTCTGTCGGGCATCTTTTGATACAGTTTGTACAGCCTATGCATTTATCCACAATAAGCTGAACCGATTGCTTATACATATATTTTTACCTATTTCATAATATAATTATCTTACAGAAACGCGGTTCTATGCGTCTATAATTACTATTTAAGCTTTACCATTATAGTTACTGTTGTACCTTCGCCCACTTTACTCTCGATGCGGAGGTCATCTGAGTTTTTACGGATATTAGGTAAACCCATTCCGGCGCCGAATCCCAACTCCCTTGCTTTATCAGATGCCGTTGAATAACCTGCTTCCATAGCTCTATCTATATCGGGAATTCCAGGACCTTCATCTTTTAAAATAATCCTTATGTCATCAGGATTTATATGGACGTCAACGACACCGCCACCGGCATGAATCACCATATTGATCTCAGCTTCGTACATAACTATAGCCGTTTTTCTGACAATGAGAGGGGGGAGACCCAGCTGATTCAATTTTTTCTTAATCATACTTGATGCACTTCCGGCCAGAGAATAATCTTCTCCGCAGACATCGAAGTGAAATTCCATAAAATAAGTACCTTCCTGAATGAAGATACTATACAATATCTTATTGAGCAATAAAATATATCGGGATCAAAAACACCCTCAGTCAAAGAAATATGGAAAACAGGACAAGTGAGATAAATTGGCAATCAGCTCCTTTGAAATATTGACCATTTTTTAGCAATATCTCATAATATGTCTAATTTTGAAGCAGGAATTAATCATTTTATTTACATAAAAGAGTATTTGTTTCTACCAATAGAAGGTTTTTTATACAATTTATTGGCATCTTCCCTTTTTTAAGAACTGTTTTAAAAAAATTAATGAAAATTACAGGATTGTTTATGAATTATTTTAACACCCTTTCACTGAGAGACAAAATTAGTCAGCTCGGAACATGCCGTTTTATGAGCAGAGATGAATTCAATGGAGTAGCAAAACTCAAAGGCAAAAAAATAGTTATTATCGGCTGTGGTGCACAGGGTTTACATCAGGGTTTGAATATGAGAGACAGCGGTCTGGATATCTCATACGCACTGAGAGAAGGTGCGATAAAAGAAAAAAGACAGTCCTGGAAAAACGCCTCTGAAAACGGTTTTACAGTAGGAACCTATGACGAAGTTATTAAAGATGCTGACCTTGTATTAAACCTGACACCGGACAAACAGCACAGTCCTGTTGTTAGTGCCGTTATGCCTTTGATGAAGAAAGGATCTTCACTTGCCTACTCTCACGGTTTCAACATCGTTGAAGAAGGCATGCAGATCCGTGACGATATAACTGTTATTATGGTCGCTCCCAAATCTCCCGGATCAGAAGTCCGGGAAGAATATAAAAGAGGATTCGGAGTTCCCACACTAATTGCGGTTCACCCCGAAAATGACCCCAACGGTGATGGTCTGGAAATAGCCAAGGCCTATGCCGCCGGAACAGGTGGAGACAGAGCCGGAGTCCTGCACTCATCATTTACAGCAGAAGTTAAGTCGGATCTAATGGGTGAGCAGACAATACTCTGCGGCATGCTTCAGGCCGGTTCACTACTTTCCTACGACAAAATGGTTGCCGAGGGTATTGAACCCGCATACGCATCAAAATTAATTCAGTACGGATGGGAAACGATTACAGAAGCCCTTAAACATGGTGGAATCACCAACATGATGAACCGTCTCTCCAATCCTGCAAAAATTAAAGCGTATGATTTATCAGAACAATTAAAAGATATCCTCAGACCTTTGTACTATCAGCACATGGATAATATTATCAGCGGTGAGTTTTCCAGAGTAATGATGGAAGATTGGGCAGCAGATGACAAAGACCTTCTCGGCTGGAGAGAAGAAACTGGCCAGTCTTCTTTTGAAAAGCAGGATGCCGGCTCTATGAAAATAAGCGAGCAGGAGTATTTTGACAATGGCGTTCTTATGGTTGCCATGATCAAATCGGGAGTAGAGCTTGCCTTCGAAGCGATGACCGACTCGGGAATCAAAGAGGAATCCGCTTATTATGAGTCCCTTCATGAAGTTCCACTGATAGCAAACCTCATAAGCAGAAAGAAACTCTACGAAATGAATAAAGTCATTTCCGATACAGCCGAATACGGTTGTTACCTCTTTGCAAACCAGGCCGCTCCCATGCTGAACGATTTTATGAAAACCGTAAAAACAGATATTATAGGTAAAGCATTTTCTCCTGAAGATACTTCAGTAGACAATGTTGAGTTGATAAAAGTAAACGAACAGATTCAGGACCACGGTGTCGAGGTGATCGGTAAAAAACTGAGATCCTACATGACTGCCATGAAAGCTATAATTTAACATTAAGTCTCCTCTTATTTGTAAGAGCTGTTGCAAGGGTCTGCAAAGACTTGAGCAATGGCTCTTTTTTTATGCCTTCCGGATATAAGATTTAGATATGGCTGCGAAGAAAAAGCATCTGCTAAAAAAACCGCCTCCTTTTAACATAAGGGGCGGCTTTTCACAATATCATTGGGTATGCACTGAGCTACAGTGCCTTAAGGTACTCATCTATACCTTGGGCGGCCACCCGGCCGTCACCCATAGCGAGGATAACCGTTGCGGCACCCTGCACGATATCTCCTCCGGCAAAAACACCCTCCATAGAAGTGGCTCCCGTCTTTTCATCGACGGTGATATTCCCCCATTTGTTCGTGTTCAGTTCGGGAGTCGTTCCCGTTACAAGAGGGTTCGAACCATTTCCTAAAGCAGTGATGCAAGTGTCGATCTCCATGAGAAACTCAGAGCCCTCGATAGGTTCGGGTCTGGCTCTTCCTGAAGCATCGGGTTCACCGAGTTTATACTTGAGGCACTCGATCCCTTTCACTCGCCCCTTGTCGTCACCGAGGATTCTTACAGGGTTGGTGAGAAGATCAAATATGATCCCCTCTTCCTGAGCATGATGCACCTCTTCCACACGGGCGGGCATCTCCTTACCGGTTCTTCTGTAAACGATATGAACCTCTTTGGCTCCCAGCCTCAGAGCGGTACGTGCGGCATCCATGGCCACATTTCCCCCTCCGAAAACAGCCACTTTTTTAGAGGGATAAATCGGTGTCATCGCTTTTTTCTCAAAAGCCTTCATCAGGTTCGATCTGGTCAGATATTCGTTAGCGGAAAAAACTCCTACGAGATTCTCTCCATCGATATTCATAAACTTGGGGAGACCGGCACCATTGGCTACATAAACGGCGTTAAAGCCATCCTTCTCCATCAATTCTCTGACTGTTCTTGTTCTTCCGATCAGATAATCATAGACGAATTTCACACCCATAGATTCAAGCTTACCCACTTCTCGTTGAACGATAGACTTGGGAAGTCGAAATTCGGGGATACCGTAAACTGTGACACCTCCGGCTTTGTGAAAAGCCTCGAAAACGGTTACCCCGTGCCCCAGCCTGACCAGGTCGGCGGCTGTCGTCAGCCCCGAAGGACCGGATCCTACAATGGCCACTTTCTTTCCCGTAGAGGGTAGGATTTCTACATTGCTTTTTTGGTCGGCTCCCCTGTCGGCAAGGTATCGCTCTAATCTGCCGATGGCAACAGATTCCATGGGGTCCCTGTTCATTTTTCCAACAGTACACAATTCCATACACTGCTTCTCTTGAGGACAGACTCTTCCACAAATAGCGGGCAGCATGCTGCTCTCTTGAATGATCTCGAGAGCCTCCTTAAAATTACCCTTTGCTGTGGCACAGACAAATCCGGGGATATCAATGCTAACAGGACAACCCTTCACACAGGGGGCATTTTTGCAGACAAGACAACGGCTCGCCTCGATGATGGCCTGATTTTCCGTATAACCGAGGGCCACCTCATCCATATTCCCACCCCTCTGAATGGGATCCTGGGTGGGCATATCCTGCTGTGGAAGGCTCCTTTTCTCCTTGGGACCGAGGGTACTCCACGACGCGGGAAGACCAAGTGATTCAATAAGATTATCCGCCTCTTTACTTAAAAGGTCTGCTTCTTTGTATGTTGACATATTAGACATCTCTCCCTGCCAGAACTTCGGCAATCTTGTCCAGATTACAGCGGTGATCCTCTTCAAAAGTTTTGTAGGAGTTCATGCGACTCATCATTGAATCCCAGTCCACCAGATGACCATCAAATTCGGGACCATCTACACAAACAAACTTCGTTTCATCGCCGACGGTAACACGACAGCCTCCGCACATCCCCGTTCCGTCAACCATGATGGTGTTTAATGACACCATAGTGTGGACGTCATAGGGTTTTGTTGTGAGAGCACAGAACTTCATCATAACAGGAGGTCCAATGGCCACGGCCTCGGAGGGCGTATCATCGGATTCACAAAACTCCTTCAGAGGTTCGGTCACAAGGGCTTTTCTACCTTTCGAACCATCATCGGTACAGATGATCAACTCGTCAGAAAGAGCTCTCATCTTATCCTCAAGGATCAAAAGATCCTTGTTTCTGGCTCCCATTATAGTGATAACCTTATTTCCAATGGCCTTGTGAGCCTCTACGATGGGGTGAAGGGGAGCAACGCCGATCCCTCCACCGACACAGATAATCGGTCCATCGTGCTTTTTTATATGGGTAGGAGTCCCCAGAGGGCCAAGAACGTGAGAAATTTCCTCCCCCTCGTCGAGCCGGCTCAGGAGCTGAGTGGTTCCCCCCACAGCCTGAAAGATGATGGAGATTGTACCCTTATCGCTATTTCCATCAGCTATGGTGAGGGGAATCCTCTCTCCATAATCGTCGTCGAGCATGAGGATCACAAACTGACCGGCTTTTCGGGACTCAGCGATATGGGGAGCATCGAGCTCCATAAGGAAAACATCGGCTGATAGCTTTTCTTTTCGAACTATTTTACTCATTTTTCAGCTCCTGCAGGAATCGAACCAAGCTGTTTTTCTACTTCCTCCACAACCATACCCATATCTGCCTTAAACATCTTCCTGTCACCAACTGTCACGGTAGGTCCATGAGAACAGCTCTCACTGCAGAAGGTGGCCTTCAGGTTAATTCTGCCACTCCAGTGCTCCTGTTCGATCTTGTCTCCCATAGAAGCAAGAATCTCCTGAGAACCTCTTAGAAAACAGCTTGTTCCCACACAGACGTTCACTTCAACAGGGGCTTCACGTCCCGCATCGGCCAGGCTCATACTGTCAAAGTCGATTCTTTTACGGCTCTGGTAGGTCGTGTGGAGAAGGTCGTGGGCCTCGTGGCCTCCCACCTTTCCTCCGAGCATCTTCTCGATGATCTTCTGAACATAGGGGTTCTCTTCGGGGGCATGAATGGGGTTAATCTTACCGGCATTCTTAAGGGCCGCCTTCCTCTTTTCAATAATCGCACTATCGTAGGAAACAGGTTGACCGCCACCGGCAATACATCCTCCGGGACAGGCCATAACCTCTACGATGTCATAGGAAACTTCTCCAGACTGTATCTTTCCGATAAGAGTCTCGGCGTTCTTAGTTCCGGCAACAACAGCCATCTTCAGATCCAGGGCACCTTCATTGATGATGACCTCTTTCCATTGTGGATTATTTTCCACCTCGACAGGTTCAAAGTCTGAAAGCTCTTTGCCGTTCATTGTTCGGGCGGCATAACGTGCAACCGCTTCGGCTACTCCCTGAGTGGCTCCGAATCCTAGACCTGCAGTGGAATAAAGACCGAAAGGAAGATCAGCTGAGGCTGGAGAGATCTCTTCAAAAACGACTCCCGCTTCTTTTATCATCTTTCCCAATTCCTGAGTGGTCAATACGAAGTCAACTATAGGGGTTCCGTCGTGGCTGAGTTCCGGCCTCTCTTTCTCAAACTTTTTGGCTGTACAGGGCATGATGGAAACCATAATCACATCTTTTTCCAACTTACCTTCGGTCTGGGAGATCAGTTTCTTACCGAGCGATCCAACCATTCCCTGAGGAGACATACAAGTTGATAACTGATCGTTCAATTCAGGGTGGAACTGCTCGGCGTATTTAACCCAACCGGGACAACAGGAGGTGAACATGGTTCTCTCGTCTCCCCTCTTTCGCCTCTGCAGAAATTCGTTTGTTTCTTCCAATACGGTCATGTCGGCTCCGAAAGAGGTATCGTATACCTCTTTAAATCCTATAACCTTCAGGGCATTCATAATCTTTCCAACCGTAACAGAGGATTCGGGGATCCCGAACATCTCTCCGATGGAGGATCTAACGGCTGGAGCAATCTGAGCCACAACGGTTTTCGATTCATCACCAAGGGCTTCCCAGACTCGGGCAACTTCAGATCGGGGAATTATCGCTCCGGTGGGGCAAACGGCAGCACATTGGCCACAGTTTATACAGTCAACATGAGCAAGACTCTTATTGAAGGCGGGAGTGACCACGACATCCTCACCTCTATAGGCAAAGTCAATCGCTCCCACTCCCTGTATTTCGTGACAATATCGCACACAGTCTCCACAGAGAACGCATTTATCGGGATATCTGACGAGAGAAGGGGAAAGAATATCGGGCTTTCTGCTCTCTCTTGTCTTTTTAAAAGGGATATTCGTCACTCCCAGATCAGATGCCAGGTCCTTCAGCTTACAGGCACTGGATTTGTCACAGGTTGTACAGCTGTTGTCATGATTTGCAAGAAGAAGCTCAATAAGAGTTTTTCTCATCTTTCTCAGCTTTGGCGTATGAGTCTTTATCACCATGCCATCCCGGGGAGGTGTGGAACAGCTTGTATCTATACCCTTTCCTTCGATATCGACAATACAGAGTCGACAGGCTCCGTAAACACTCAGCTCAGAATGGTAGCAGAATGTTGGCATCTGAATACCGGCCTTTCTGACTACCTGCAGAAGATTCTTCTCTCCGTCTAAAGGAACCTTGGTCCCGTTTACTGATATAATTCCTTTCTGGCTCATGCTTTTCCTCCAACAGTGATGGCGTCAAAACGACAGGTTTCGACACAGGCTCCACAACGGATACATTTATCCTCGTCTATAATGTGCGCCTCTTTTCTCTCTCCCCTAATGGCGTCTACGGGACAGACTCTTACGCAGGCCGTACACCCCTTACAGGCGTCGGCAATGATACTGTAACTGACAAGATCCTTACAGTTCCCCGTAGGGCAGGAACTGTCCTGAACATGGGCTCTCCACTCGTCTTCAAACTGCTCGATAGATGAAAGAACCGGAGATGGAGCCGATTTTCCAAGCCCACAGAGTGATGTTTCAGAAACGGTCTTACAGAGATCGATAAGAAGCTCCAGGCTCTCATCGCTTCCCTTACCCATGGAAATATCATCAATCAGTTCGAGTATCTGTCTGGTTCCCTCTCTGCAGGGGACACATTTCCCACAGGACTCGGACTGGGTAAACTTCATAAAGAACCGGGCTATCTGTACCATACAAGTGGACTTGTTCATAACAACCAGACCACCGGAACCAACCATGGCTCCAACCGATTTCAGGGAGTCGAAATCCAGTGGAATGTCCAGATGTTCCTCAATGAGACAACCTCCTGAAGGACCTCCGATCTGGACGGCCTTAAAGTCGTCATTGTCGACCTCTCCCTTAGAGTTCAGTACACCGCCGCCGATATTAAAAATTATCTCTCTCAGTGTGGTTCCGAAAGGAACCTCGATAAGACCAGTGTTGACGACATGTCCCGTAAGAGCGAAGGTCTTTGTACCGGGGGAACCAGCCGTACCAATCTTCTTATAGGCATCTTCGCCCATGGCAATGATAAGAGGAACACAGGCAAGAGTTTCAACATTGTTTACAACTGTTGGTTTTCCCCAAAGTCCCTTCTCGGCAGTTCTCGGAGGTTTCACCCTTGGCATTCCACGACGCCCCATAATGGACTCCGTCATAGCAGAAGCTTCACCGCAGACAAAGGCTCCCGCTCCCTCCATAACATGTATGTCGAAGCTGAAATCTGATCCGAAAATATTTTTTCCCAGGAATCCCATGGCTCTCGCCTCGATAATGGCCTTGTTAATTCTCTCAACGGCTAGAGGATATTCCATCCGGACGTAGATCTGCCCTTCTGTCCCACCACAAGCCTTGGCCGCGATGATCATCCCTTCAAGGATACTGTGGGGATTCCCCTCCATGACCGAACGGTCCATAAAGGCACCGGGGTCACCTTCATCACCGTTGCAGATGATGTATTTGGCATCAGAGTCCTGACGGAGAGCCAGTTCCCATTTTCTTCCAGTGGCGAATCCACCACCGCCACGTCCCCGCAGTCCCGCTTCTTTCATAATATCGCAAACGGCCTGAGGTTCTTTAGTCAGGATAATCTCTTTAGCGGGGCCATACCCTCCCCCCTGAATGTATTCGTTAATATCTTCGGGGTCGATGTTTCCACAAGATTTTAGTACCGTTCTGGACTGTCTCTTGTAAAAGGGAATATCTTCGTGGCTCGTGTAATTCTCTCCCGTTGTGGGATCTGAATAGAGAAGCGCTTCGATAATCTCACCCTTAAGAATTGTTTTTTCAATTATATCTAAGGCATTTTCTTTTTTTACTTTAATATATAGAATCCCTTCAGGCTCAATTGTGACAAGAGGGCCAACCTGGCAGAATCCCTGACAACCACTCTTGCTGATCAGAACCGAATCATCTTCGGCTTCCTCTTTCAGGCTCAGAATGAGGGGAAGATTCTTCTCTTCTATTATCCTGGCTAGTTCTGCGTGAACTTCCATAGCGCCATTGGCGATGCATCCTGTTCCGGCACAGATCACGATTCTGTGGGAAAGGGCGCTTATTTTACTGTTGTAGTCTTCTTTAATATTATCGAGTACGGCTGTATCCACGATCAGTCCTCCTTCGTTCTATATTCATCGATGAGATCTTTCATCTGCTTTTTCGAAACCTGACCGAAAACCTTCTCGTTAATGACAACGGCAGGCGCCAGTCCACAGGCTCCAAGACAGGAAACGGTCTCTAAGGTGAAGAGGAGATCTTCGGTTGTGGGTTCTTTTTCTGTAAGTTTAAGCTCTCTTCTGATCACATCGATGAGACCGGAAGATCCCTTAACATGACAGGCTGTACCATCACAAACCTTGATGATGTTTTTTCCCTTGGGCTCCAGGGAGAAGTGACTGTAGAAAGTGGCCACTCCAAATACTCGAGCCGGGGAGATTCCCAGACTTGTAGCCACAAAGGTCATAATCTCTTCGGGCAGATAACGGTATTCTTCCTGAACCGCCTGAAGGATGGGAATAATCTTGGAAGGTTGTCTGTCAAATCTTTCGAGTATTTCGCAGACCTTGCTGAAATTGTTCAGCTTCTCGGCATTCACAACTGGCGTAACCATAAAACTTCGCTCCTATAGATATCAATGTATCGATATTTGTTTATCGATTGTAAATTATCCTAAAATTAAAATATTGGCAATAGAACTACACCGGCCCTGGTTAAAATATCATTTTTTTTCTGCATAGTGGTTTTTTCAGTAAATTCCTGTAAACTGAAATGTATGTTAAAGATTAAAACTAAAGGCTGGATATTTATATGAAAAGAACCGCACTCATATTAACAGTGCTGCTTCTCTTTCCCCTATCACTTGTTACAGCGATGGGAACTGAAGAAAGAGAAATCCCCAATGATCCTCAAATAATATCAGGTGTGCTGGGCAATGGACTGAGCTATTACATAAGAGAAAACAACTATCCGGAAAACCGGGCGACTTTAAGATTGGCCATCAATGCCGGTTCGGTTCTTGAAGATGAAGATCAGCAGGGACTGGCCCATTTTGTAGAACATATGGCCTTTAATGGTACGGAAAAATATTCGAAGAATGAAATTGTCGACTATCTCGAATCTCTGGGGTTGGAATTCGGCCCCGATATAAACGCCCACACTTCATTTGATGAAACGGTATATAAACTGCAGGTTCGAACAGATAAAAAAGAGCAGCTTTTAACCGGACTGGATGTTCTCAATCAATGGGCATTCCACCTGACTTTCGATGAAGAAGAGATCGATAAAGAGCGGGGAGTAATTCTCGAAGAGTGGCGTCTTGGACGCGGAGCACAGGCGAGAATGATGGACAAAACATTTCCCATTCTTTTTAAAAACTCCAAATACGGATTTCGCCTGCCTATAGGTAAAAAATCAATCATCGAAAATTTTCACTACGATAGCATCACACGCTATTACACAGATTGGTACAGGCCGGATCTGATGGCTATTGTAGCCGTTGGAGACTTTGATGCGCAGGAAATTGAAGAATTAATCAAGAGAGATTTTTCCGGTTATGCGAATCCTCAAGTGAGCAGAGAGAGGGTGGAAGAACCTGTACCGGAACACAGAGACACTTTATTCTCCATTCAAAGCGATGTGGAAGCAACATCGTCTCTCATAGAATTGATCAATAAGTATGAACAGAAACAGATTCGCACCCCTTCGGACTATAAAGGGAAAACAGCTGAGATGCTCTATTACAACATGCTCAACAGCAGGCTCAATGAATTGGCAAAAGGAGCCAACCCTCCCTTTATACAGGGATTTGCCTACTCATCCTCTTATGCCAAGGCTGTGAATTTCAGTTCTATTGGTGCCTTAACAGCAGAAGGGGAATTGGAAAAGGGCCTGGAAAGTCTTCTGACAGAAGCGGAAAGAGCTGAAGAGTTTGGCTTTACCCCGGGAGAACTGGATAGAGCAAAAAAAGAACTGGCCAGCCGGATCGATAGATATTACAACGAGAGAAACAATATGGAATCTGTTCATTTTGCAAACGATATGGTCGATGCCTATCTCAACGGCTCACCTGTTCCGAGCATTGAATACGAATGGCTCCTATACAACGAAGTTCTCCCCAAAGTAACCATAGCCGATATTAAGGAAGTCTCAGCGGATCTGCTTTCAGAAGGGAATAGAGTCGTTCTGGTTACGGCTCCGGAAAAAGAAGAGTATCCATTGCCCGAAGAGGGATCTCTGAAAAATCTTCTTCTCTCTGTTGAAAACAAGGAACTCGATCCCTATGAGGATGATTTTAATGATAGGGAATTGTTCAATGAGATCCTCCAGGGCTCTACAATCATCAATAGAGAATTATACAAAGAAACAGAAATCAGCCAATGGACATTGGCAAATGGAATTAAAGTAGTTCTCAAACCGACAGACTTTAAAAAGGATGAAATCCTCTTTACTTCATTCAGTACCGGTGGCACTTCACTCGCCGAAGATGATGATTATGTCTCGGCTATGTTCGCAACAACAGCTGTATCGACTAACGGTGTGGGCGATTTCACAAATGTGGAGATGGAAAAACAGTTGGCGGGAAAACAAGCGAGTGTTTCCCCCTACATAAGTGATTTGAAAGAGGGATTCAGTGGTTCTGCCAGACCGGAAGATTTGGAGACAATGTTCCAGCTTCTCTACCTGACAGCGACTAGTCCCGGTCGTGACGAAACAGCCTGGGATTCATTTATGGGAAGACTGAACGACTCTCTGAAAAACCGGGACTCCAATCCGAAACAGCAATATTCTGACCTTATCAACGGAACCATGACATCGGATCATCACAGAACGAGACCACTGACTCAGGAGTTGCTGAATGAAGTGGATCTGGAGAAATCTCTCGAATTTTATGCTGATAGATTTTCCGACTTCAGCGATTTCACTTTTTTCTTTACAGGCAGCTTTGATCTCGTAACAATTGAACCACTTATCGAAAAATACCTAGGTAGTTTGCCATCCTCCCCTAGAGAAGAAAACTGGATAGATCGTCAGATTAAATATCCCGAAGGCCAGATCAATGAATCTCTCAATGCTGGAATTGAGCCGGTGAGTATGGTGACCCTGATTTACAGTGGAGATTTTGACTGGACGAGAGAGGAACTCTATAAAATGATTTCACTGGAAGCTTTACTACAGACAAAATTGACAAAGGTTGTGCGTGAAGAAGCCAGTGGAGTTTACGGAATAGGAATTCGCTTCTCTCCTTCGAAATATCCTGTTGAGGATTATAATTTCCGATTTACTTTCAGCTGTGATCCCGAAAGAACTGATGAGCTGAAAGATCTCGTAAAATCTCAGATAGAAGATGTGAGAAAAGGGCTTTTTGATGGACAGATTGTTCTTGATGTAAAAGAAGCTCAACTTGTGGGCTATCAGGAATCTCTTGAACAGAACAATTGGTGGCTCAGTCAGATGGAAAGTGTCTGGTATTACGGATACGACAGAGCAACTATCATCAATAAAGAAGATATGTATGGATCTCTCACAGTAGAAGATATCAGTTATGCTGCTGATAAATACCTCAGCGAGACTAACCTGATGGAGATTATACTCCGTCCGGCAGAGAAATAAAAAATTTCATCAAGGAGCCGACACAGATCTGGACGCTCCTTGATAGAATGATAGCAATAATTATTTAGTTTCGGGTTTTTTAGTTCGAATTCCCGGTTTAGCAACAATCTCGAGGTAAAAAGATTCTAATTTTAATTCCAAAACTTCATTGAGAGATTTTTTTATCTCTGCGACGTGGATAACCTTTGCCTCTTCTTTTGTTTTGCCGTATTTACAATCAAAATCCCAATAGTCGACATTCTCGGGAAGAGGCTTATTCTGCTCTCTTTTTATATATTTTTTGATATCTCGCCTTGCGGCTTCCAGCATTCTATCGATTTTAATTTTCGGATTTGTTAATATAAATGTTTTTTTCATTTTTTTCCTATTTCTTATATTCAAAAAGCAGGCTGATGTTACCCTAATTTCCTACCAGTCACAATAGGACATAGACTAAAAAAGTGAATACTCTGGATCAATATTATTCTTCATATTTTTTATAATGATCCGGATATAGTTTTTTGAAACATGAAGGACAAAAGCTATGACTGATTTCAATGGGGTATTTATTTCTGATATATGCCCCGAAATCTTGCCAGGTCCCTTGGGGATTTCTGATTTCTTTACAATGACAGCACATGGGAATAATTTCCTTCGTTATCCTTTTTTTGTTATTCTCTAAGTTGGTCTCTCTGTTTAAATCTAATATTTTTTTTTCATTTAATCCGATTCTTGAAATCAAATCAGCAAGATGGCACATATGATTTAAGATAGGCTTCAAAACCTTTTCTTCAAGCACAGAAACATCACTCAATGCATCCTGATATTCTTCCATATCGTATTTATATTGGATTGATTGTCTTCGAAAAAAATCAAGGTCAGGGGGCTTCTGCAGGAATTGACCGATGAATAGATTTGCTAAATGCTCTCCATCTATCACAATGGGAATGGATATATCTATCAGGCCATTCTTACAGCGGTATAAAGTATATCTTTCCCCTTTAGGGGGTAATTTTGAAAGAACCGTATCACTTTCAAAACATTTTTTGTCAGAGTCAGGGTTAGATCGGTGAAACTCTCTGCAGATTCGGGTCCAACCCGCACCGACAATTCCCCCAGTATTGGGATTAAGGACATTTCCTTTAACATCGTTGAATGCTATTGGAAAATGTACAATGTCATAAAAGCTGTCTATTGTACTTTGTACACTCTCAACATCAATTAGTTCAGTAATAGAATAATTCATTACATATCTTCTTTAATCTTCAAGTTCACGATGTATTTTTAAATTATCCACAATGTTAACATCAATGGTGATTATAATATATATAAAAAAATTAAGGAGAGAATGAATCCTGAGAGCACAACCCGATGTATTGGGCAAGCACTCAGGATTTCTGCATTTACAAAGATCTCAGTTCAGGTTTGTCTGCTAATTAAACAACCAGAATTGACCACAAAATACCAGCGGCAATTGCCGATCCGATAACGCCGGCGACATTGGGAGCCATGGCGTGCATCAGCAGATGGTTATTGGGGTCTTCACTTTGCCCGACCATCTGAACAACTCTAGCAGAGTCGGGAACTGCAGAAACTCCCGCAGCTCCTACCAGTGGGTTAATTTTTTCTTTGAGGAATAAGTTCATAAATTTGGCAAAGAGGAGTCCTCCCGCCGTTGCAATACAGAAGGAGAAAGCACCGAGAGCAAAAATCATAAGAGATTGTGGCGTAAGGAATCCTTTATTCACCAGAACGCCGTTGATTTCCACCATTCGAACAGCCTGAGTACTGGCTCCCACCGACACACCCAGTAAAATTGTAATGATATCAATTAATGAAGTTCGTGCGGTTTCAGCCAATCTTTCGGTTACAAAACTCTCTTTGAGAAGGTTTCCGAAGAAAAGCATTCCAATAAGAGTCAATGAACCGGGAACGATCAGGGCACAGGCGATAAAAGCAATTATAGGGAAAAATATTTTTTCTCTTTTGGATACCATTCGGGGAGGTGCCATTTTGATTAATCGCTCTTTTTTCGTAGTCAGTAGTTTCATAATCGGAGGCTGAATCACCGGAACAAGCGCCATATAAGAATAGGCTGCGATGGCAATAGCTCCCAGTAGATGGGGAGCCAGTTTTGAGGAGAGGAAGATTGATGTCGGTCCGTCAGCACCACCGATAATTCCGATAGCCCCGGCTTCGGCGCCGGTAAAACCAAGAAACATGGCACCTACAATTGTCAGAAAAATACCAATCTGGGCCGCACCACCGAGAAGAATCAGTTTCGGATTAGACAGCATATAAGAAAAATCTGTCATAGCTCCGATTCCCATAAATATGATCGGGGGATAAACACCTTTACTGACACCCATATAGATGTAGCTCAGAACAGATCCCTCATCATAAACTCCCATTGCCATACTGGCGGCAAATGGCATATTTCCAACGATCATACCGAATCCGATAGGGAGGAGAAGCAAAGGTTCATAATGTTTGGCTATAGCCAGTGTAATAAAAGTTATGCCAATGATAATCATTATAATATTCTGAATGGTCATCATTCCAAAACCAGTTGAAGATAGAAAACTCTGTAACATGTCCATATTATTTACCCGTTATCCTATTTTCTGTTTCTTTTTGTATATCGCACTAGCGATAGCAGCAATAATTGCACCGTCATCAGAACTTGTACGAACCCGAACTTGAGGTTCTACAATTTTTTCAGGAACTATTTTATCCAGTAACTTAAGAAAATACGGAAGCACTGCTATTATCAGCGCAATAAAAGCAAGAGCAAAAAACACAATGCCCATCCCAACGATCGCAAGACTGGAGCCATTGTTTACAACAATATTCTGCAGTCCCTTTTCTATAAAACCCATTAACACACCTTCAATCGATTATCTCTAATCTATATTTTTTACTGATAAAATTATCAGTTTGATTTTCCCTATCTTATTCTATATAAAATCCAAGCCTGAAGAGAATGCGTAAACAATCTCATTTTTCAGAGAAATACCTGTTAATAGTTGAAAATATCTTTCAGTTTCAACTCTGTGACTTCACCATAATTTTCCAGAGAATTAAAATCAATCTCTTTTCTATTCCCCAGCACCAAAACAGTAAATTTTTTCCCTTTAATATTGTTTGCAAAAAAATCTTTGACCTCTGCGAATGTCATATGCTGAATTCTATTGTAAAGATCCTCTCTATAATCATGGTGAATTCCTATGTCATTGTTTTCGAGATATGTCCAGAATAGTTCATTATTCATAATCCTCTCTGTTTCGAGATTCTTGAGAATCGATTCTTTAGCCGCCTCAAAAGAGATCTCTGCATCGGGAATATCATTCATCAACCCGAACATCGCGCCGAGAGCATCTTCAAGCTTGTGAACCTGAGTCCCGATAAAAGCGTGAATATAATGCGATTTATCCAGGCGCCCGGGCGTCGTAAAAGCCGAATAAGCCGAGTACGCCAGCCCCTGAGCTTCACGTATCTCCTGAAAAACGATGGAATTCATTCCCGAACCGTAGAATTCATTAAAAACATAAGCCATAGCAATAAGTTCTTCCTGGAATTTTCTCTGCTTGGAGATGAGGAGAACTTCCGCCTGAGTCATATCGTAATTGACGAAAAAGACCCTATTTTTATCCGATTCCAGTTCGGTGTACTTCTTTTCTTTAGGATTCGGTTCCGGTAGGTTTTTTGTTCTGTGCCTCTGTTCGACTATAGTTTCAATATTGCGACAGTTTCTAGGTCCGTAATAAAAGACACTGTGCTTGAACCTGTAGAGCTCACTGATGAGTGATGTCAGTTCATCGGGGGATATTTTTCTCAATTCCGAAGCGGAGAGAACATCAGTAAAGGGCGAGTCAGATCCATAGCGTCCCCAGGCGTACATAGCTCCATTGAGAATGGTTCTTTTACTTAGCTTGGCATCTTTACGTTTTTTTAAAATCCCTCTGATAAATTTTTTGTATGTTCTTTTGTCGGCCTTAGCCTTCGTGAGAAGGTGCTCAAGCATATCGACACCTTTATCAAAATAACGATCTCTCCCGAAAAGAAATAAATAGGTCCTGTTTGAGTCGGTATTAACTCCCATTTCCAGACCGAGTCTGAAACATTCCTGCTGAAGTCTTGATGGAGAATAGAGTGTTGTTCCTATATAATTGAGGTACGCGGCAGCCAATGCGAGTTTCTTGCTGTGATTTCTTCCGATATCAAAGATATACTGAAATTCAAAAAGGTCATTGCTTGTATTTTCAATAGTATTGATGATCAGACCCTGGGATGTTTTCCTCTTTATTATGGCTTCCTCAAAATCAATAAATTCAGGCTTCAGTCTTTCTGATCTCTGTTTTTTAAGATTCTTGTAGAATTCCGATTCTTCTCCGTATCGAATATCCAGAGGAGATAGC
>JADGDJ010000305.1 GCA_016744925.1 Spirochaetaceae bacterium | reverse complement strand
AAAACTGTCCTTTTATTTCCGGAATAGCTGTCCGGAAAATCCCGGAATGGGTGTCCGCATTTTTCCGGTAGAGGTGTCCGGTTTAATCCGGATTCCGCACCATTGGGACAAGAAATATACAGGTTGTATTTCAGGGAATTTATACTGGGATATTTGGATTATAATGAGAAGAAAGTTTATGATATAATGGAGTATATGTACGTACCAGATTTGTAAAAGAAGTTCTAAGAAAATTGTAAACTTTGTACTGGCTTGTACAATTCGGCATTTTTGCTCTAAGTGCTCTAAACGCCTTAAATGCTTGCTGTATAAGGGTTTAAACCAAAAAAAAAGACACTCAAAATGAGTGTCTTTCATGGGTCCACAAGGACTTGAACTTGGTCAGCTCTTTTATGTAGTCCATATATTGCTGTATAGAGTCGTGTTTCATGGCTTATGTAGTCTGTTCATCACATAAAGCTTCTGAGCTCGTATAATAAGTGCGTCGATATCGACGTCATAATTTCACTGCTTTCATTATCTCCCGATTGTTCCAGAATCTATTCCAAAATGAGTTAAATATTGAGTCCCATGAGAAAAAACTACACCACACGCTATAAAACACTTCCCGTTTCTAGGTTTCCAGAGGAAGGAGTATAACAAACTCTGTAAATTTGCCAACTTCACTGAAAATAGTGAAAGAAGCCTTACCTCCATATAGTAGTTTTATTCGTTTGTAAACATTATTAAGGCCAATACAGTTATCAGTGCGTTCATCGCTTTTTATGTTACTTTGAATAAATGTAAGTTTTTCATCAGGAATACCTTTACCGTTATCATAGATTTTAATTAATAAGTTATTATCGGATTTACTGATAGTCAGCTTAATTTTGCCTTCAATTTCTGTAAATTCGTGACCATGGTTAATTGAGTTTTCAATCAGTGGTTGAAGAATAAATTGGGGGATCCGAGTAGAATTGGTATCTTCATCAATTTCATATTTGAAATCGAATTTATCGCCATAGCGGATTTTTTGAATATAAATGTAGTTTTGGATCAGATTAAATTCTTCAAAGACAGAGACTTTTTCATTTTTCCTGGCAATAGTGGATCGAAAGAAAACTCCCAGAGCAGTTATCATTTCAACCACTGTCATTTCCCCGTATTTGAAAGCTTCCCATTTAATCGCATCCAGTGTGTTAAATAAAAAATGAGGATTTATCTGTTGCTGCAGAGCATTCAGAGTAGCTTCTTTTTCCAGAAATAATAACTCTTTTTCGCGAAGTATCGAATCCTGTTTTTCTTTATTGAGTTTGCTCATTTGTATTTGTATTCTCTCAAATTCTACTGACAGGTTATGAATTTCATTACTATTATAGGAAAGCTTGGTTTGTTCATTATAACTGTGATGATCCGATTGAGCTCTGACATGTTCCAGGAGCATAATTATGGGGATAGTTATTTTATAAGAAAAATAGAGAGTAAAGATCGCAATTAGCAGTAAGATTGCCAGGAGAAACATTCCATTTATTGTTATCATTATTTTAAGATCGTTTTCAATTACTTGTCTAGGTATTAATCCCAGTATGCGGAACCCATACTTCAGCTCAGAACTGACAGACGCATGATAGTCCTTTAGAGAAAACTTGTTTTTTCTATGATAAGTTTCATTTAATTTTCTAATTAATTCAGAATTATGTTGTGTTTCTAGAATATCTGGCACGTTGAATATTTTTGAGGTTATGGGAATATTTTGAGGATCCATTATAAACAATGTGGTGTATTTTCCTGTATTGAAGTTATCAATGAAAGAAAAAAGAGAATCGAACTCTATTAGAATTGTAATATAACCCCTAGATAGACCAAGGGGGTTGATGGAATATATTTTATCTCGGAATACAAGATGATTTCCCAGGTTATAGTTGATTTTTATACCCGTATATTCCAGACCTTTATTTTCTGTATTATCCGGGGGCAAAAGATCGGAGGTAATTTCATCTAAAGAAGATTGTTCATAAAATACTGTTGAATGAAGAAATTTGCCCTGAAGATCATATAAGTTGACATAATCAAACAAAAATGAATATCTACTTAAAAAAGTATTCATGTCTTTTTCCTTTGGGAGTGATAATGTTTTCTGCTCGCTTAAAAAATCTTGTATAGTATCACTGTATGCAATAAGTAGAGCATTGTATCGGATCTTTCTAGTGTAGTAATCAAAGTAAAATCCGGCAAAATCAATTGATTCTTCCGAATACTCAAGAAGCAGATCCTTGTATTCATCGTATTGGAATTTAATAGTTGATATACCTAAAATGGACATCGGAAAAATAACACTGAGTAGGAAGTAAAAGGTAATTCGTTGAAAAAATGGATGAATATTAAACTGCTGACTGAGTTGTGAAGACTTAAAACCGCTAAGAATATTACTGTTCTTTATCATTTTGGTAAATCCATGAATGGGTTTGGTTATTTTCTTTGAAAATAGTGTACTGATTATTAATGATATGGATATACAGATTATTGTAATAACAATTATTTTGGTCAAAGTCCTTTTATTATTTCCAAAGAGGTACTTAGAATCCTGTTTAATTACTAAAGTTGCTGGAAAGGAATTTAGTTGTTTTTCCAGATATATTGCATGATCATCATTAAAGGTTGAATTTTCAGTTTTCCATATAATTGTCTTTTCCTCCTTATCTATTAAAGAAATATTTCGTTGATATTTTTTCTGTAAGTTGAAGTAATCAGTAAATAGTAAATTGCTTATTGATAAAAGAACAATCCCGATGGTTTCATTATTAAACTTTAGGGATCTGCTGACAATAAACCTATCGGTCAGATCAGATTTAGTTGAAATTATTTTACCATTTGATGTTTTTGCTTGAGGAAAGAAGAATGGAGTCCCTTCATTAGTTTGATATGAAAGAGCTTCAGAGATAATATCAGTTCCTGTCGAGTCGTTCTCGATAAATTCACCAGTGAGGGAAACCGGAGAATATGTGTAGGTGAAATTATTAATACCTTGAATAGTTATATTTCCGATATAATCAAACTGTTTTATATGATCGTCAAAAATGGTTTTTATTAATGTTATTCTACTGTTGATTTCATCGGCATTGGAGGAGTCGAAATAGTCGGTCAACAAAGAAGGTATTTCTGCATTTTGATTTAAATATTTTATTATATTATCATTATTTGTATGTATTATTTTAAAATAGGTATCCGCTTGTTCTGCTAAAGAATCGATATGGTCTTTGTATGTATTCAAGATAAATTTATTGGAAGTCTGTATATAAGATGTTATCAAAAAGAGAGTTATAATTAGTGTAAACAAGGCGCTGAAGATGAGTAAGGTATATCTCAATGGTAAAGTATCGATAAACTTGTTTAATTTACGGTTTTTCATGATCAATCCTCAAAATGGGTCCTTCGGAAACCAAGAGGAGTTTGACCTGTAGCATGTTTAAAGATATCTGAAAAATATTTAGTATTTTCATACCCGACTTGAAGGCTAATTTCGAATATCTTCAAATTTGTTTTAATAAGTAAATCTGTTGCACAGGAAACACGGAGATTACGAAGATATTCAAGAAAATTCCTGCCTGTAACAGCTTTAAATTGACTGGAAAGATAACTTGGGCTTATACCAATAACATTAGCTACAATCTGCAGGCTGATCGGTTCTCTATAGTTCTGATTGATATACTGAATTGCTAATTTTACAGAGATACCGCTGGAAGTTTTTGAATATTCTATTGCAGAATGAACTTCTTTTAACTGATTAAGAGAATTTTTTTCGTATCTTTCTTTTAATAAAATTCCCCTGGCACGTATCATGGTTTCTTCCAGCTCATGAATATCTACGGGTTTCAGCAGATAATAAAAAACACAGGAAGACAGTGCCTTTCTGGCATATTCAAAATCTTTATAACCTGAAATCAAGATCAACCTAGTTTCAGGTTTATTTTGCTTTACCCATTCGGCCAGATCGAGCCCGTCTAAATACGGCATGCGGATATCACTGAGCACTACGTCAACATTTTCTTTTTTAAGATAATCAAGAGCATTTTTCCCATTGGAAAAGCAGTTTTTAACATTAAAACCCAGAGGTCCCCATTTAAAAGAAGCCAATCCTTCCCTGATAGCTTTCTCATCATCAACGATTATAAGATCAAATATATCAACAGGGTTCATCTGAAAAAATTATCCTCTTAAGTCTGTCTGCTGTCAAGAATGAAACTACTTATTGTCAATAACCTGGAAAAATTCACAGAATTCAAGAAAAAACCAATAAAATCAGGAATAATAATAAAATTACCTGCCTATCGTAATGCTTTAACGTGAAGTAATATATTACAAAGATTGTCAAATAGAGAGGTCAATTGATGAAGAGAAGAGCTTTTTTGTTTATTAAGTTTTTTTTCCTAATCCCTTTTCTCCTCTGCTCTATGGGGCAGCAGAAAGAAACTGAATATAAGAATGTAGATAATGTAGTCA
>JADGDJ010000048.1 GCA_016744925.1 Spirochaetaceae bacterium | reverse complement strand
TTACCATTTTTGGACTCCTTGATCTTGAAAGAACTACTTCTTTTTGTTTTTTTCTTCAAACTCTTTAATTAGTTCTTCTGAGATGCTATTCGGAACTTTACTGTATTTCGCGAACTCCATTGTAAACTCGGCTTTACCCTGAGAAGAAGATCTAAGTACAGTAGAATAACCGAACATCTCACTGAGAGGGACATCTGCTTCAACTGTACAGTTATTCCCCTCGTCAGTTGATCCAATAATTATACCACGACGTTGGTTGATACTACCAAAGATATTTCCCTGAAATTCTGCAGGACCTTCAACAGCAACTCTCATAATCGGTTCAAGAATAATTGGTTTCGCTTTCATATATGCTTCTCTGAAAGCAGCTCTACCGGCAGTCTGGAAAGCCTGGTCCGAGGAGTCAACCGCATGGTACTGACCATCGTCGACAGTCATTTTAATGCCGACAATCGGATGCCCGATAAGTGATCCTTTTCCGAGAGCAGACTGGAAACCTTTATCACAGGAAGGAATATATTCCGTAGGAATCGATCCACCTTTGATCTTACTTACAAACTCATAATCACTTTCTTCATTAGGTTCCATGAATCCGGCAATTCTCGCATACTGACCGGAACCACCAGTCTGTTTTTTGTGAGTATAGTTAAACTCGACTCTCTGAGAAATAGCTTCTCGATAGGCAACCTGAGGCGCACCGGTCAAGACTTCAGCATCATACTCTCTTTTCATTCTTTCGATATAAACTTCGAGGTGAAGTTCTCCCATACCCTGAACGATTGTCTGGTTGGACTCATCATCAACATATGTTCTAAAGGTCGGATCCTCTTTTGTAAATCTGTTAAGAGCCTTTGCCATTTTATCTGAAGAGCTTTTGTCTTTAGGTTCAATGGAGAGGGAAATTACAGGTTCCGGAACGAACATAGAAGTCATAGAAAGGTTTAAACCATTCTGAACAAAAGTATCTCCCGAAGCACATTCAATTCCGAAAAGAGCAACAATGTCTCCTGATCCTGCTTCTGTAATGTCTTCCATGTTATTGGAATGCATTCTTACAAGACGTCCGACTTTGAACTTTTTCTTACTTCTGATGTTGTAGAGTTCAGAACCTTTTTTAACAAGACCCTGATAAACTCTGATATATGTCAGCTGACCATATTGTCCATCTTCAAGTTTGAAGGCAAGAGCAACAGGCGCTTTTTCATTATTTGATTCCAGGATAACTTCTTCTTCATCAGCATCGAGGTCCAGAGCTTTATTTTCAATGTCTGTCGGACAGGGAAGATAAGCTTCAACGGCATCGAGAAGAGGCTGTACATTTTTATTTTTATAGGCAGAACCTACAAATACAGGACAAAGTTCCAGATCGAGAGTACCTTTTCGAACTGCAGCATGGATGAGTTCTTCAGGGATTTCCTGCTCTTCCATCATCAGCTCCATCAGTTCCTCATTGAACATGGAAAGAGCATCGAGCATTATTTCTCTTTTCTCTTTTGCTTCATCGACCAGTTCAGCAGGAATTTCTGCGTATCGAACACCATGGTCATCATCAGCATCACAATAGATCGCTCTCATTGTGATCAGGTCAACAGCACCTACATGTTTCTCTTCAAGTCCTATAGGAACCTGCATCATTACGGAGTTCAGGTTGAGTTTCTCTCTCAACTGCTCAGCAACTCTGTAGGGGTTTGCACCTGTTCGGTCACACTTATTGATAAATGCAACACGGGGAACGTTATACCTTTTAAGCTGTCGGTCAACAGTAATTGACTGTGACTGAACACCGGCAACAGAACAGAGAACGAGTATTGCTCCATCGAGCACTCTAAGGGCTCTCTCAACTTCAATAGTAAAGTCAACGTGTCCCGGTGTATCGATAATATTTATATCGATATCGCCCCACTGTACGTTTGTCGCAGCGGAAGCAATGGTTATACCACGCTCTTTTTCAAGTTCCATGGAGTCCATTGTTGCACCAACTCCATCTTTACCTCTAACTTCATGAATAGAATGAATTCTATTACAGAAAAATAAAATACGCTCTGTCAGTGTAGTCTTACCTGAGTCGATGTGAGCGCTTATCCCGATATTACGCATCGAAGCAATATCTTTAGCCATATGATTCTCAACCTCTTTAAATAATTAATGAATAATCTATGAGGATTATTAACACTATAATTTTGTAGAACCGCACAAGCCAAAAAGCAGTCTGCAGTACCCGTTTTGAAATAAGATCAAATGAGACATCCCCACAGCTCTTTATTCAGCTTGCAAGTATACAGAAACCTAATTTGTTCTTCAATACCTTACAGGCCTCGGATTTTAAAATAATTCCTTGCAATTCCGAGAAATAAACTCTGAATTAAAATCCGCTTATAATTTTTTCCTCAATCGGAAGGTCGCTGTAAAATGCTCATCCTTTTCATTAACACCTTCAAGAAGTACGGTTCTGTTATCTTTTATCATTCTTATCCTGAATACTCTGTTAGTCCATCCTTCCATTCTCATACCGGTGTCTTTCAGAAGTTCAAAAAAACCGGTATATTCATCTTCAATTTCGCTGTACCAGGCAAATCCGACCCAGCCATTATTGGAATCCAGCTGAATTATATGGGGTGTAACCTCTACAATAGACATGACGATATCGGGGGCATCACCAGCTGTAGAAGAAGTTTGAAACCAATCTCCGGGCTCAATTTCCCCAGCCTGTATAAAACTGACAAATAAAGTTGCGAGTATAAGTGAAAGTAAAACGTTTTTTATTTTCATATTGTCCTCCGCTATTAAGTATATTTCTCATTGGTTTTTTTTCAAATACCTAGTCAGATCACTTTTAAAATAGTAATTGCAGAAAATACTCAAAAAAGATAGAAATAGCTTCTAAGGAGTTATCATGAAATTAGTATGTCTGGACCTAGAAGGTGTCCTTATACCCGAAATATGGATCAATTTTGCTGAAAAAACAGGTATTGAAGAATTAAAAAAAACAACCAGAGATGAACCGGACTACGATATACTTATGAAGGGACGCCTAGAAATTCTCAAGAGAGAGGGATTTACCCTGAGTGATATTCAGGCTGTAATAGAGACTATGGATCCACTCGAAGGAGCATCCGAGTTCCTCAAAGAAATCCGATCTTTTACTCAGATCATAATTCTTTCCGATACTTTTGTAGAGTTTGCCTCTCCGCTGATGAAAAAGCTCGCTTATCCCACCCTGTTCTGCAATTCACTGATTGTTGATGGCAAAGGGATGATTAAGGACTTCAAAATGCGTCTGGATAATGGTAAAAAAAGATCTGTCGAGGGATTTAAACACGCCGGATACACAGTTTTTGCCGCAGGAGACTCCTACAACGACCTGGCGATGATTCAAAGTGCCGATAGAGGAGCATTATTTAGAGCTCCCGATCAGATTACAATAGACTATCCTCATCTTATAAATCATTCTGGATATGATGGTTTAATGAAGGCAATAAAAGAATTTCACAGCGAAAAAGCAAGTCTTAAAGTATAACCTTACTATATTTTTTTAGATCGTCGAGGTTTTTCCTATATGAGGAAAGACCTCTGCTTGCCAACTCGATGTCCTGATCCCTTCCACCGAACTCCAATTCCTCTCCGCTATTTCCAAGATTATTCATAGAGAGATTGCGGCAACTCCCTTTAATAGAATGTCCGATCTGCCTGACCATTTCAAAATCATCAGAAAAATTCAGCGCTTCAAGTTCTGCCAACTGACTTTCCATTTTAGAAATCTGAGTTTGAAGGAGATCTTTTACTATTTCTTCATCTCCTAGAAATGTATTGACCGCGTCCTCATAATCAAAGATTTTCGACGCATTAGCCATGAGTTCCATAGGATTTGCAGCCCGATTGTGATCCAAGGTCAGCCATTTCTCCAAAACCGGTAATAAATCGTCTTTTTTAAAGGGTTTTGTAAGAAAGTCAGTCATCCCGCAATTAATACATTTCTCATACTCTCCCGTCGTGGCACTCGCTGTTACGGCTATAATAGGTGTACTCACATTCATTTCACGGATTTTGCCAGTGGCTTCATATCCATTCATAATAGGCATCTGACAGTCCATAAAAATCAGATCGTAATGCTCTTTTTCTACAGCTTGAACTGCTTCGAGTCCGTTGGATGCAGTATCTGAATGATATCCGATCTTTTTTAAAATGGTTTTAAAGAGCTGCTGATTGACCGGATGGTCTTCGACAATGAGAATATTCGCTTTTTCTTTAATCTCTTCGATAGATTCTCTAGTGGCTGATAGAGCCGGGTCAACCTCTTCCAGTTCTTCTAATTCTCCGATTTCATCAGCAGTTTTTTCACTATCCTCTTCGTCATTGAGCACTTTATTAATTTTATTGAAAAGATCATCTTTTTTCACAGGTTTCTGAATGTATTCGTCAAACCATCCGAGAAGTTTCATTTTTGCTTCAACAGACCCCTTCCCCTTCAAAGACATAAGGATGAGAGAGGTTTCGCCAAAGGTGTGATCTGCATTAATCTCACTGGCGAGTTGCCAGCCGTCCATACCATGCATCATCTGATCGATCAGGCACATGTTATAGGGTTTTCCCTCTTCGATGCCTGCTCGAAGTAGAGACAGGGCATCTTTACCATTATCAACTTCATCAACAGAACAACCCCAATCAGTCAGGTAAATGTTACTGAGTGTTCTAATCTTTTTGTTATCGTCGATCAACAGGATCCGGGAGTTCTCAAAATGGTTTTGTTCAATCTTGTTATAGGGCTGTATATTGTTCTGTCCTTTTTGAAGAGGAATGGAAAAAAAGAAAGTGGAACCTCTGTGCAGGGAACTCCGCACTTTCAAAGAGCCGCCCATGAGCCCGACAAGATTTCGGGAAATGGCCAGCCCAAGACCGGTACCGCCAAATTTTCTTGTGGTTGATTTGTCGGCCTGTTGGAAAGCCTGGAATAATTTCTTCTGATTTTCTTCTGAAATTCCAATTCCCGTGTCAACAACAGCAAAACGAAGACGCACTGAAGTACGGTCTTCTTTCTCTTTGTGAATGGCAACGACAATTTCCCCTTTTGAGGTAAATTTTACAGCATTATTAAAAAGATTGAGTATAACCTGCCTCATCCTGACCGGGTCGCCGCAGACAAATTCAGGGACCCCTTTTTCCACAAAAAGCCCCACTTCAACTCCCCGTTTGTTGGCTTCGAGGGTGACGAGGTCGACTGCGCTTTCAATCAACTCAATGAGATTGAATTCTGTTTTTTCAAGAGAAAGTTTCCCGGCTTCAATTTTAGAAAAATCAAGAATATCATTGATGAGAGAGAGCAGAACATCTGCTGAAAATCTGATTTGATTTCCGTACTCGAGCTGCTCCACATCGAGATGGGTTTCGTTGAGAAGCTCAGACATACCGATAATTGTATGGATAGGTGTACGAATTTCATGACTCATATTCGCCAAAAATTCAGACTTGATCAGAGTCGCTTTCTCCGCTGCGTTACGAGCCTGAACCAATTTTATTTCATTGATCTTTCTATCTGTAACATCATCGACAATAATGTACACGTATTCAATTTCACTTTCGGTCTTGATAAGAGATAGTTCGAGTTTCCACCAGTAAATAGTACCGTCTTCATTTTTAAATCTGATTGTAATTTTGGTGGAGTTAAAACCTGTTACAAAAAAATTAGACAGAGCGAAATTCCAGTCATCAATATCCTCTGAAGGCATAAAATCAGTGAAATAACTGCTCTCCATATCTTCCTGTGAATATTGAACCAGTTCCCGAAAACAATTGTTGTAATTGAGGATTTGCCCCTCTTTATCGAGCAGAACCATACCCATTGGAGAGTTTTCAAACATTTTGTCATATAAATCCATCGATATTTCCCGCTTTTAAAACATTGTATTCAGAATTTCTTTTGTTTTGGCAATGAGACCGTCCGGTTTCAGGGGTTTCACCATATAACTCTTAATTCCAAAATCCAGAGCTTTTACAACACTTTCCTTTCTGGAAAGAGCTGACAGAACAATAACCGGAGTATCAATTCCATTTTCTTTTATATATTGTAAAACAGCAAAACCATTGACATCGGGCATCATCAAATCAAGAAAAATAAGATCAAACATACCACTCTTCAGCACTTTGAGAAAATCTCGTCCATCATCAAAAGTATCGACTGGCCACTCGTATCCTTTGAAAGTTTTTTTTATAAGAGCCTGAACGATTATGTCATCGTCAACGGCAGCAATGCGGTATTTCTTAGAACCAATATTCATTTGCCCATCGAGGTGCTTCTCTTCCTGAAAATTCAGATGAACCGTGGAGGTAGAGCTGTCATCAATTTTGGAAGTGAGCAATGATTCATGAACATTACTCTGCTCGGAAGTCATTGATTCCAAACCTTTTTTTCCCAGAAGGCCATCGATGGCTTTTTCAAGCGACTTAACGACTTCGATATCCCGAAAATATAAATTGCTTGCCAAAGCTTCTTTTATCTTATCAGAAACGGTAAGGATCTTTACATAATCGTGACTCTGAACTGTTTCAGAAATACTTTGTAGAAGTGTTTCCAGTTTAGCCTGATCTTCATCGCGATAGGTGATATCGGTCATAAGAATGAGTATCCGGGGATTGGAAATTCTATGGAGCTTTAAAAGCTCGGCAATCTTATATTTCAAAAGACTGATTTTCTCCCGGTTAAATCCTTTTGCAATTTCAATGAACAGGATTTTATCATTTAAATGTGCATCGAGCAGACAGGGCGTGTCATCTACGGCAATCTTTACATTGAGAGATTCAGAAACAGTTTCGAGCAGTACATCGATCTTGATGGGTTTTGCCAGAAATTTTTTCACATTATAGTTTGCTACACTGACTATTTTTTCCCTGTTAATATCATTACAGGCCACAATAACGGGAATTCTATTTGTATTGGGATTCATCTTTTTGGCTTTTAGCAGATCTATAGAACTTTTTCTGGAGAGATAGTATTCCATGATAATCAGATCGGGAAGCTGGTTTCTCATCTTGGTTAAGCCATCGAGACCATTGATCCCTTCAATAACTTCAAATCCATATTCTTCCAGCTGCGTTTTCATAAAATTTCTAAACAACGAAGAATCATCAATAACAAGTATTTTTTTCATTTTATCTCTCAAATTATATTTTAAGCATCATTATAAACAGATCTGACATCTAGCCGACTTCAGAACATCCAGTGCTTCCTGCGAACTCTTGTGTCTTGTTCTCAAAAACACATTGTCCTCTTCCAGACCATCTTTCCCTTCAAAACACATAATAGGATTACTAATGACTCCCCGAATTTCGCTCATTGAATATCCCGAAGCCAGTAATTTTTTCGTAAAGGAGACATTTTCAACTGATAAATGCCGCCCTTCTGAATCATACAAATACCCCAGTCCATCGAGAATCTGTTCAAAAGGACCTTTGGAATAGTGAAAATACCTGCTTGGCGGCTTGCTGCCATCCATTATGTTCTTTTCAACCAATGCCCGTTCCATAGCTCGAACCATCTCGTGCAAATCATTTTTGCCAAGAGAAGATCTCAGAATCATTACCGCAATATCTGTAGAATAATTATTCTTATGCAGTAAGGCAGGAATATCGTAATTAATTATATACAATTTACCATATTTTTTAATACTTTGTCCGTTTATCTGCATCATATCTTTTTCAGAAACCCAGATATTGAATAATTTTTCTTCATCCATATCCAAATGTTTTAAAGCTTCAAAGGCACCATAAATCTCGGAACTGATAAAATCAGCCTTAAAACGAGTCTCAAAAGCTCTCTTCATATTATCCGTAAAGAGCTCACGCCCCTTACAGGCATACCTATAATTTACAGAGTAATGATCTTCCACTACATGATTTTCAATAATAAAATCACCTGGAAGGTTCGCAAGGTAAACAAGCTCGGCATTTTTACGATAGAGAGGTGTTCCCCTCAGCACTCCCATAAGTATACTTTCAACAAGTACACCATTGGATTCCGGGCGGAGATAAAGAAATATATCTTCTGCCGATCCGGTTCTTTCCGGACCGGCATAGGGTATGATAACAGTAGGTTTCCTCATGGATATAATTATACGGGAAAAAACTTCGATTGCATCTCTTTTTTATTCGGGACATAATCAATCAGATGGAAGATTTTCTCACATTTACAGGTCCGGTCAAACTCCTGATAATCGAAAGAGCTCTCATTGAAGGGAATAAAAGGTCCCGCAGGGAGGGTTCGAGAAAAATTCTGACCCGGCTTATCGTCAATAAAAATGGGCAACCCTCTTCCGAATTAAGAGAAAAAACCACCGTCGAATATCAATATAATGAACAAAAACAACTCACAGCCATCGTGGAGCAGGAAAAATCCGGCAACACAAAGGAAAAGATCTGCTTCTATTACAACGAAAAAGACCTTCTGTTTAAAAAAGAAAAACGCTCCGGCGACGATTCCATCAGAGAACTTCGAGAATACAGATACGATGAAAATAATAATCTTATATTTGAAAAATGCGGATCGAGACATATTAAATTTGAATATGATGAAGAAAATCATCTCATAAAGGAATACCGCTACTACGGAAAAGAGCCTGAACTGGCGTTGATTTACAAGAATGATAAAAAAGGGAATATCCTGGAGATAAAAACTGTCGATAGCACAGGCGGCAGAATAAGACTGGAACAGTTCAAATGGCAAGAAGAACTTTTGATTGAGCATTTCTGTCTAAATAGAGACGATGTCATTCTCAGAGATGATATCTTTGAATACAGTTGCTTTCATGATGGGAACTGGTTGAAAAGAGTCCGTTATTCCCGCATGGATATTGAAACAAGAGAAGCAATTGAAGTCATCTACCGCTCCATTACATACGCTGATATTTTTCCCGAATTGAAACCCAGACACCACAATAGCGATGTTATCCTGAAAGAGGAAAAAAAGGCTCTCTCTTTCAGCGATGGCAGTAAGTACAGGGGAGATCTTCACAATGGAAAAATGGAAGGCAAAGGATATATTCAATGGCCCGATGGAAGCTCTTACAAAGGAGATTTTAAAGAGAATAGAATGGACGGCCTTGGAATTTTAACATGGTCAAATGGTGATATTTACAGCGGAACATTCTCAGAGGGAAAAATGGAAGGAATAGGTCGTCTGCGCTGGAATGAAGGAAAGACCTTTTACGGTCTCTTTGAAGATGACAGACGAACGAACCAGGGAATTATAGAGGATGAGGAATTATGACCAGAGATGAAGTTACAGAATATTTTCTATCTAAAAAAGGAGCCTGGCTGGACTATCCTTTCGATGATGTGACAGCCGTTTTCAAAGTAGGGAAAAAGATGTTCTCTCTCATTAGTGCTGCCAATAACCCTGTTACTGTTAACCTAAAATGCGAACCGGAGCTGGCTCTGGATTTACGAGATGTTTATGAGGATATTACTCCCGGTTACCATATGAGTAAAAAACATTGGAATACAATTAATGTACAGGGGAATCTGCCGGATGAGGAGATCAAAAAGCTGATCGATATGTCTTATGATCTGGTATTTAAATCGCTGCCGAAGAGGGAGCGGGAGAAGCTTTGCTAAATCAACGTTCCCCAATCTCTCCTGCTATAAAGAACGCGGATTATTGTTACTTTATTTTTTGATTCATCGACAACATAAAATATCATATAATTATCGACCAAGAATCTTCTTATTCCTCTGCTGGACAAAACCTCATCATTCACAAAATTATGTTTTTTAGGCATCTTTTCCAGGCTAAAAATATTATCTTTGAAATTAATCAGCATTCTTTTTGCTGATGTTGGATTTTTGAGTTCAATACTGATATATGACACTATTTCTTTTAAGTCTGATTGCGCGGCATCGGTTATTTCGACAAAATATTTATTCATTAAATACCGTTATCCAATTCTATAAAAACATCAGCTGCCGCCCTAACTCTGTTGCTTTTCATATCTTCCAAACCTTCATCGAGCATTTTATATAATTCGAACTTTCCTGCTAATTGTTCAAATGTTTCAATGCTCATTACAGCAAGATCGCCCTTGCCGTTTTTTGTGATATAAACCGGTTCATTGTTTTCATGGCAAAATTCTGATATCTCATTGTATTTATTTCTTAAATCAGAACTTGGTCTAATATTGGGCATATTAATACCTCCCACATCAATATATACATATTATATCAATATTTCGATACCAAATCAAGATTATCATTATAGATGAGAGTTTTAAGATATCAAAAACTGTACAATAACGGTTATTCCACTAAAAAACACTGGAATACAGTTAACTGTCAGGGGAATCTGCCGGATGAAGAGATTAAGAAGCTGATTGATCTGTCTTATGAATTGGTGGTGAAGTCGCTGCCGAAGAGGGAGCGGGAGGAGATTTACTAAAGGAATACCGTTAGCATTGCAAACAAGAATCCTAATATTTTTGTAAGGGAAAATTGTTCGTTAAATAATAGCCAGGCTAAAAGAATAACAAAGATCAAGTTTAAGCGATCAATAGTTGATGAGGTACCAGCTTCAATTTTTTAAGATCTTTTGCGTCATTCGGAATATGAAATCAAAACAATAGCCGGAGAGGTCGGTTTCCAGACAGTCCACGATTTCACTCACGTTTTTAAAAAAATTCTGAGGAATTCCTCCAGCCAGATGGCGTTCCATCGAAAGAAAAGGGATTGGTAAAGATATCAACATAAAAGAGGATTTCGTCAATAATATATATTTTTCCGAACAGGGTTATTAGGAGAGTATAGACCAGACCGTATCGGTCAATATTTCTACAAGTTCTTTCTCCGATGCTCCCAGATGGCTGTGGAGAAGTAAATAACTTTCTAAAAAGGGAAGAAGCAGGGATGTGCTTTTGTGGTAATCCCTATCGAGAGAACCCGGAGATATTTCCCGGAGAAACCGGTAGAGCATGTCGTATATTTTTTCGTAGTAGGTATGACGGATCTCCGCTGACAATCCGCCCTTTTGAGTCAATGCCGTAAAGAACCTGTCGAACTCATCTTCCTCCGGGCTTGTTTCCTCCCGGAGCAATCTGGAGATTCCGAACTGGAGCAATTCTCTTCCTTCCATAGAATTGTTCTGGATAAAGCCTTCGAATTCCCGTTCATACAGTTCCAGATTGGAAATGAGAAGACTGCTGAGCAGATCTTTTTTTGTCCGGAAATAATACTGAAGGTTTCCCAGACTGATGGAGGCGTTCTCCGCTACCTTCCGCATGGAAAAATCCGGTCCGCAGGTCAGCAAAACGATTTTTGCAGATTGTATGATTTTCTTCTTAGTTGAATTCATCTACACTCATAATAATGTACCTGATTCATGTTGTTCAATGAAAATCGTCTATCAGGAAACTTCGTATACATTGGAAAAGACATTATGCTCTTTCTCCGGTTCGGGAAAAAAGGGGCTGTGCGCCTGCTTCAGCTTTCTGAAACCGTATTGATCATAGAATCTCCGTCCGCTGCCGCTGTCTGTCATTAGCACTATGTCTTTGTTGTTATTTCCCCTGCAATGTCTTACGTATCGATCCATCAGTTCTTTTTCCAGCCCTAAACCTTTCGCTTTCTCATCTATAAAAAATAGTTTAACTTCATTATCAAAGTAGTCTTTATTCCTCATGAGGATTCCCAGATCGGATTGAAAACCCATTATGACTTTCAACGCCTTCCTTCTGTTTCCGAGGTCTCCCTTCAAGAATGAAAGAAGGAGCGCCGCCTGTCTCAGCCCTTTTATATAACTCAGCTTTGTCGGACCGCCGAAGAGATAGCCCTGTACCCTTTCATCTTCATTGAGGACAACTTCTGTATAGTCACTTTCAATAAGATAATACTTCAGGATGAGCTTAAATAATTTATTCGGCTTTCTGACATTCAGAAAGTGTTTATTAAAGTCCCAGACATGGCTCATCATTTCCGCAGCTCTGTCCAGATGCTTCTTTTGGGTTTTCATAAATTTATATTCCATGTTCATTCACTTCCTTATTAAATTTTTTGCCCCAGTTAGGTCGACAGACCTAAATATAGGTCTATCGACCTATATTGTCAAGATTATTTGCTCTCCTGAGACGAATCATCAAGAATATGGTTAATGTTCAGAGGAATCTGCCTGATGAGGAGATCAAAAAGCTGATTGATATGTCTTATGAGCTGGTGGTGAAGTCTCTGCCGAAGAGGGAGCGGGAAAAGCTGAATTAAATCAATATTAAAGTTAAGAACCGGATTTATTAAACCAAAGAGTTTTGATATTACATTAAGCCTCTGATTTTAATATATTTTTGCTTACTGCTATTTGGTTTATCAGCGATTGTCATTTCAATAAATCCTAAATTCATTGCTGGCTTCAAATAATTATCTCTAAACGTCGGTCTATGCTTAATACCTACTGCTTCCATCATCTCATTCGTACTTAATGGTTTATTTCCCATAGCATTCAATAATACACCAACTTGTTCGGTTACTTGAACGGTTGCTTGTTCGGTGTTTTCTAACTCAATCAATGCATCACAGAGAGCTTGAAGTAAAAAATCAATAAACTTTCCAGAATCAGCTTCTTTATCGCAAATTCCTAAAACTTTATAATATTCTTTCTGTCTTTCTTTAATCAAAGTTTCAACAGGTAACCATCCGAACATATTTTTCCAATTGTAAAGAATTAAGGTCTGCCACATACGACCCATTCTTCCGTTACCATCTGCAAATGGATGTATGAATTCAAATTCATAATGGAAAACACAACTTTTTATTAAAGGATGTACCTCTGAACCCTTTGCCCAATCGAACAGTGCATGTATTTGTTCAGGAACCAAATGTGCTGGTGGAGCCAAATGAACTAATTGCTCCTTAGCAAATACACCTACCCCACCACTTCTAAAAGCACCTGACTCCTTCGTTATATCCATCATCAGAATTTTATGTGCTTTAAGTAATGCATTTATGTCATAAGGATTAAACTCCAATAAAACCTCATATACTTCATATGCATTTTTTACCTCTCTAATATCTTGGCCAGGTCCCAATACTCTTCTTCCATTAACTATCGCTGTCACTTGATCTACTGATAATGAGTTATTCTCAATTGCTAAGGATGCCTGAATTGTTTTAATCCTGTTATCTCTTCTTAATTTAGGATTAATCTCTACAGAATCAGTTATTGATATTCTTGTAATTATTTCCATAATATCAGCAACTAAAGTTACTGTTTTTTCTGTAATTGTGAATGGTGGTTTATATGACATTTTATTACTCCAAAATCAATATGATTGGACAATTTTGATGCGAAGATGCTTAGCAGATTCCCCATGACTACTTGCACTAAGCATACCGTACAAGTCCAAGAAAGTAAATCTGCAATGAAGAACCCCGTAGCAAACTACGATGTATCTGCGTTCGGAGAGGAAGCAGCATAGCTGCGAAGTATTCAAAGCCTTCATCTCCGGAGCAAGCTCCGAAGTATTCTGGTTCGCCGAATAAACTGATCACTCGACTTCCTGTTCGCTCTGGACGTCCCCCGAAACCGTAGACACTTGATATACTAGAAAATTAAGGAGTTTATTAGTGTCTAAAAATAAGTATACAGAAGAATTTAAGAGTGAAGCTATGAAACAGGTTACTGAAGAAGGTTACTCAGTAATCCAAGTATCAAAAAGTCTTGGAGTCAGTGATGTCACACTTTACGCATGGTTGAAAAAAGCAGGCTGGAAATCAGGAGACTCTAAACAAAAACAAGATTTGAATACGGCAGAGCAGGAAATTAAAAAACTAAAAGCTGAATTGAAAAGAACAAAAGAGGAGCGAGATATTCTAAAAAAGGCCGCAGCGTACTTTGCCAAAGAATCCCTGTAAAGTACGCATTTGTTAAAGATCATAAACACAAATTCTCAATCAGACCTATGTGTCGAGTTTTGAAAATACATCCATCTGGGTATTATCGTTGGCTTAGAGCTCCTCAATCAAAACGATCGAAAGAAAATGAAAAACTGTTAGTTCAGATTCGGGAAGTATGGAATGATAGTGGGAAATCTTATGGAAGTCCAAAGATTTACAGAGAGTTAAGAGAAGATGGACATAGGTGCAGTCTCAACCGAATTGCCAGGATTATGAAGGTTGCTAAAATAAAAGCAGTAAGAACTTATAGGAAGCACCCATATATTCACTCATTGCCATCGAATCTCCATCCAAACCATTTGAATAGGGAGTTTTAGTTAACAAACCTGATAAGTCTTGGTGTACAGATATCACTTTTATCCGTACTTGGGAAGGATGGTTATATCTGGCAGTTAAGCTAAGGAAACCCCAAAATGAGGTCATTATACATTCTGATCAGCGCTCTCAGTACTCCAGTGGAAATTGGGGAAAGTTCTGCAAAGCTCATAATATAAAACCAAGTATGAGTCGAAAAGGGAATTGTTGGGACACTCAGTCTATTATAATTAATAAAGTCATATCGACCTGACCCGTGCTGGGATTGGCTAAAATGCCTTGGCATTGACCTGTCGGTCGATATAGACTTTCCCGAACGTTACCGGGCTCAACGTTTGTGACCTAAATAGGGGCTTTGTATTGCACATCATGAGTGTCATGTCCTGCGGATGAGGTTGGTAATATACCAATTAGCAGGAGGCTAGACAATGAAAGAAGAATCAAGTTGCAAACAAGTAATCCTGGGAGTAGATACACACTTAGATGTCCATGTAGGAGCCGTAATAAATCAATCAGGTAAATTATTAGGAACAAAATCTATTTCTGTCAACGAAAAAGGTTATCAAGATCTGTACAGTTGGGCTTCATCGCTCGGGCAACTAAATAGTGCCGGAGTTGAAGGAACCGGAACATATGGTGCTGAATTATTCAAGTATTTAGAAAGTAATGGAGTAATGGTATTTGAGGTAAATAGACCAGATAGGGCAGCGCGAAGACTCCAAGGTAAATCTGATACAACAGATGCAGTGTGTGCAGCAAATTCGGTACTTTCTGGCAAATCAACTGCAATTCCAAAGCAAAAATCCGGAGCTTGTGAAGCGATGAGAATAGTCTCCGTTGCACGTAGAAGTGCTGTAAAGGATAAAACACAAACGATCAACCAAATTAGAGCATTACTCGTCAGTGCCCCACAAGAGATACGTGAAAAGCTTTGGCGAACAAAAGCAATGGATTGTGTAAAAATGTGCATAAGAATAAAAATCTTAGGTGATACTGTTTTACTAGAATCCATGACTACAACGTTAAAACTACTCGCTAAGCGTTGGTTAATGCTTTCAAAAGAAATTAATCAGCTTGATAAAATGTTGGATGATTTAACACTTAAATATGCTAAAAAACTAAGAGGTAGATTTGGTGTTGGACCTCAAACTGCAGCCACTCTATTGTCCGTGGCTGGAGATAATCCTCAACGGTTGAAAAATGAGTCAGCTTTAGCTTCTCTATGTGGAACCAATCCATTACCAGCATCTTCGGGAAAAACAATAAGACATCGTCTCAATAGAGGAGGCAACAGAGTGGCTAATAATGCATTGTGGACAATTGCTATGGTTCGAATGCGAAGTGATCTACGAACTCGATCTTATGTTGAGCGTCGAACAGCAGAAGGTTTATCTACCAAAGAAATTCAACGGTGCTTAAAACGCTATATTATCCGAGAGTTATATCCTGTAATAATGAGTGATTTAAATAAAATACATAGTATTTCTTGACATAGGAGCGTCAATGAAGTAGCTGAAGCATTTTTCTCAAATCTAAAAAAGAACGAATAAAGAAATATATATACAAGACAAGGAATGAGGCTAGAAAAGGTATTTTTAATTACATTGAAATGTTTTATAATCCAAAACGACGTCATGGTTATTTAGGGTACTTATCCCCAGTATAAATTGAAGCTCAAATAATGGGTTGAAATGTGTCTACAAAATTGGGGGACGTCCAATATATCTCTTTAGTTTTTACAAGAACATCAAGGGCTCATTATATGAGGAAAACGACTTCAATCTGTTCTAAAAGGGACAAATAAAATGGAAACTATCAAAAAATTAAAAGAGAAAGCACAAAAACTCAAAAATGAAATAGTCGTACTGTATTATGCATATAAAAATCCGGCAACACCTCTTTTAGTAAAATTTATTATCATTTTTACTGTTGGTTACGCTTTAAGCCCTATTGATCTAATTCCAGATTTTATACCGGTCTTAGGATATTTGGATGATTTGATTATTCTTCCTGCACTAATAGCTCTCTCAATTAAATTAATCCCTAAGACAATAATTTCAGATGCCCGGGAGTTGGCAAAAACGGAGCCTCTCATTTTAAAAAAGAACTGGTTTTTTGCAATTTTATTTATTTTAATATGGATAGTAATCTTGTCAGTAATAGTGCTCTCGCTGTTCCGTTTATTCTCAGCCTAGATTAAATTATATATCATAGGGAAATTATATCGGAAGTGTATAATAATTGATATTAGACTAAAGAAGATCACCGCCGAGAACCAGATTATGATGTGAGTTGGATTATGGATCAATGAAATCCTCACCTAATATACTCAAGAGTAATTCCCCTATAGAAATTATTAAGAGTCAGGTTATATTGGGAGATAAGTTAGAGTTATCTCCCAATATGTATCATCAGATTCAAGATAAATAGAATGATAAATATCGGAGAAGCCATATTCTTCCCACTCAGTAATGACTCCATCAGAAGTAAAAATCATTTCCTTTTCAGAAAAAGTTAAATAACTGTTCATATCATCTCTGTCCTGCCATTCTCCAATAATGATATCTGAAATTTCACATTTTTCAACTGCTATAGAGACTATAGGTTCACTGTTGTCATTTATGATCTCAACTTCCCAGTTTGCCACAAGAACAATATCATCTTTATTGTTGAAATTGTCTCCAAGAGCTACTCTCCTGTTATATTCAATGCCGGGATGCCCGGAATATCCCAGATAACCGGCACTGGCAATTAAAGAAAATTTGGTAGAGCTCAACCAGACAATATGATAGATAGCGAGTTTGTTCCGATTTCCCAGGTTCTGTCCGTTGATAATCTGATCTTTTTCAATTTCAATATATTGTCCTGATTGAACATTTAAAATAGTTATTCCTGTTGAACCTTCATTAGCATAAAAATCAATATTATGGATCACTACATATTTCTCAGATGCAGACCAGAAGAAATTTTCAGGGGATACTAATGCATTTTCAACGGTATGAGTTTTTGCAAAAGTTCTGAATGCAAGAGTGTGAATCCCGTGATCAATTTCTTCAGTTACGATTAGGACATTTCCTTCAGGGCTATACATACCGGTATGTACAAACCCAAAAGAGATATCTTCCATTTCAGAGATTTTCAGTTCAAGTCCATTCTCTGCTGCATAAGATTCAGAAAGGAACAATAAAGTGATTGGTAAAATTATGGCTTTCATCAAAAAGCTTCTTATTTTAAAAATATTACTCCTCTCATTTAGGATACAACAGATTCTTCAAAATAGTGCAAACCTCATCTGTGAAGATAATAAGACTTATGACAAAACGTATACACTTCTTCTCTCTAATAACGCTGTCTGGCTTAATATTTCTCCTTCATTTCTATGAGTAATACATGTGGATTTTCATTTGCCTGGAAATCAATGGTACTATTGACATCAAAACAATCACCCATTTTAAGATTCTGGTCTTCAATAGAGACTGAACCATTTATGACTATTCCATATACCTGTCTATTTTTATTTACTTTAAATTCCATCTCTTTATCATTAGCAATTAGAGCTGAAAATATATTAGAATCCTGATTGATTTTTATCTCTCCATTTTCTGTTTTACCGGAAACCATATGGAGCCATGTACCTTGTCGTTCTTCCATTTTGAATCTATGGCTGCCGTAATTGGGACTGTGATTATCTCTGTCCGGTAATATCCATATTCTTATTGGGGTGAGTATCAAAACCGGTTCCCGGCAGTACTCTGTCATCATTAAATACTCTCAGGTCACCAAAACCCATACGATCAGGATTGTAATAATTGGCAAATGAATAATGAAAATTACTTTTAAACCATCCATGATCACCCTTACCCAAATTGTCACTTCTATAAATATACACAAGTCCTCCCACATATTACTAATTAGTAATATCTGCAGCTTTTTTTGATGAAGTGACTACATTTATAAACTCCTAACACAAAGCTGAGTCCGGAAATTGAAATGTTTCACCTGAAACCAGGATGTCTTCTCGTTCAGGCTTCAGCGAACAATAGCTGCAAATAGAATATAAAAAAAATCGGGGATTACACTATATTTCTGATTTGGAGGAATACGAGCAAATGGATATACACATGTCGTATGCAATTACCCTATTATAGAGAAATGAAAGAATTAATCGAAAAGATTAAAGAGAGCATTCCTTTAAGCATAGCAGCAGAAGATTATCTTATTTCTATTTCAAAAGAAAAGATTATTCCAAAAGGGTCAATCTTAATCCATCAAGGACATACTGTAGATAAAATATTTTTTGTAACAGGTGGCTGTATTAGATCATATAGCATTGATAAACAGGGAAAACAGCATACCTTACATTTTGCTATTAAGAATAACTGGATAAGTGATTACATAGCTTTTCACGGTGATGAATCTGCAACGCTAACCTTAGAATGTCTTACGGAATCAACCATCATTGAGTTTAATGCTAAAAAAATTTATGGAATGTTCACGCAATTTCCTGAATTAGAACCCTGGCAAAGGGGGAATTTAGAACGTCTTTTTGTACGTCTGGAAAAGAGAATATTAAACCAGATGCAATTATCTGCTGCTGAAAGATATGATTTGTTTTTAGAGGAATATCCTGATGTAGAGCAGTTCACCCGGAATTATCACATCGCATCATATCTAGGTATTACACAGGAGAGCTTGAGCCGTATTAGAGTTAACAGATCAAATAAATAATTTTCTTAACATAGATCAATTTCTTTTTTGATTTATCTCCTTATATTCTTTGTAAGTTATTAGAAATACATAAAAGGATATACATATGAAAGCTTTACAAATAGTAAAATACGGTGAGATAAAAGATAGTTTGGCCATTAACGAAGTAAATAAACCAGAGGTAGCCGCTAATGATGTACTTATAGAAGTCAAGGCAGCAGCGATAAATCCCATAGACAAGTATATTATTGGTGGAAACTTACAGGATATGCTTCCTATTTCACTACCGAGTTCCATTGCCTATGATGTTAGCGGAATTATCGTTGAAAAAGGAGCTAAAGTAAGTACTTTTGAAATTGGTGACTTAGTTTTTTCCAGAGTACCTCAGGAGCAAATGGGGACAATAGCAGAATATGTCTCTGTAACTGATAGTGCCGTTTCAAAAAAGCCCGGAAATATCTCTTTTGAGGAGGCTGCCAGTTTGCCATTAGCAGGACTTACTGCCTTACAATCTCTGGAATATGCCGGAATAAAAAAAGATGACAAAGTTCTTATTCATGCAGGTTCAGGCGGTGTGGGAAGTTTGGCTATTCAGTATGCCAAGTCTAAAGGAGCCTATGTATACACCACAACAAGTACCGGCAATGTTCAATGGGTTAAAGAATTGGGAGCAGACAGAGTCATAGATTACAAAACAGAGGATTATAAAACCATAGTTAAAGATGCTGATATCGTTTTTGATACGCTTGGGCAAAACTATACTTCGGAAGCTTTTGAGCTCATTAAGATAGGTGGAAAAGTGGTTAGCGTTATTGGTGTTTTCGATGAGGAGACTGCTAAAGCATTCGGGATGGTCGATTACAAATTACCGGAAGAATTAGCTAAGCAAATCAGTGCTAAAAATGCAACATACAAATATATTTTCATGCACCCCGACGGAGAGCATTTGAATGAAATTAAATTATTGGTTGAAGATGAAAAAATCAAACCTATCGTTGATAAAGTTTATTCATTCTCAGATAGTATTGACGCATTCACCCATCTTGCATCAGGCAGAGCAAAAGGTAAAATCGTTATTAATGTTCAAAAGTAAGAGGATATATATATAAAAATATTTCTTACGAAAAATATAAAGGCAATAAGTCGAAGATCTTAATGCTATTCACAGAACAACAAAACATAAATATAGCGGTTTGAATTTAGATCCAAACCGCTATTGGAATTCCAGAACTGCATGTCTTAGACGTGTATGACCATTATGGATCAAACACAGATAAAGCTAATAAAGAATATCTCAATGCTATGATTGATTTATCTTATGAGCTGGTAGTGAAGTCTTTGCCCTGAAAAGAGAGAGAAGAATTATAAGCAGAACACCTGCTGCGAATGGAATCATCACAGGCTTTATCCGCTTCTTCCAATAGTTTTCTCTCATCAATATTTATCATCTCACCATCCTGGAATACAACCTTTCCGTTGATCATTGTCATATCCACATTACCGGTGACACCTGTACGGGCTAGCAGGTTAGCTGGATCGTGCCTTGTTCCAGCCATTTCCAGCCGGTTCATATCAACCATAAACAGGTCTGCCGCTTTCCCCACTTCCAAGGAACCTAAATCACTGCGTCCCATCATGTCTGCACCACCGACTGTTGCAATTTTTAACATATCATAGGGAGAGGGGCTTCCGTTTCTCTTTTTGCTGTGAAAACACTGCATTAGATAAGCCATCCTGAGGCTATCCAGAAGGTTTGAACTGTCATTGGTAGCCGACCCGTCACAACCGAGGCTCAACTTCATACCGGCCTTCTGCATGGCCGGTATATCAATAATGGGAAATCCTCCCAGAGTAGCCGGAGCCGGACAATGGGAGAGTCCCGTTCCGCTGCGGGCCATAACAGTATACTCTGAAGGGGTCAATTCCCACCCATGGGCATACCATGTATCAGATCCTGCAAACCCGAGATCCTCACACCAGTCGAGTGTTCTTTTCCCCCATCTCTGTATCATCAATTCGTTCTCACCTTCCCCCAGATGAGTATGTAATCGAACCCCTTTATCCCGGGCCAAAAGGGCTGACTCGATAAAGGTCTCTTTGTAACAGTTGACAGGCTGACAGGGAGAAATAACAATCTGACTCATGCTGAATGGGTCCGCATCATGATACAGATCAATAAGCCTTTCGCAATCACCGAGGAATCCATCGGTTGTTTCCAGCATTTCCTCAGGGATGGTGCTTCCCTTTTCCCGGGGTAAAGTATTGGCGCCCCGGCCCGCATGATAACGAATCCCCAGTAAAGATGCGGCTTCCATCTGCCGGTCCACCAGTTTTTTATCTGTTGTATTGGGAAAGCAGTATTGATGGTCAAAGGCACAGGTACAACCATGTTTGATCAAATCTGTCATCGCTGTAAGAGATGAGTAATAGATAGCATCGGAGGTAATCATTTTGAATATTTCATATATTTCATCCAACCACTGTATAACCGTGATGTTTGGATAATCAACAGCCATAAGGTTCCTGACAAAAGTCTGAAAAAAATGATGATGTGTGTTCACAAGACCGGGATACACAAAACGGCCTTCTCCTGAAATAATATCTGCATTTTCGCTTTTCAATCCTTTGCCGATTTTTACAATCCGAGGACCTTCTATCAGAATATCACTGTCAAAATAGACTTCATCCCGGGAATTGCAGCTGACGATGGCTTTGGCATTTTTAATAAGCGTTGGTTTCATACGAATTATCTCCTAATTACAAAAGGAAGCTTATTTCCTTTTCTCTATTGTCCAGCATCTGTGTATTCTGCTGCCTTTAAAATCTTCAGGCATAGTTTCATCAGTAACGTTGTTGACGAATCCCCGTTCACGAACTGCGGGATCCAGTTTAAAATCACTGTAATTATTAGAGAAGATGATAACACCATTTTTTGTCAAAATTGAGAGACATTTGTTGATTAAATCCACATGATCCCTTTGAATATCGAGTACTTTTTCCATTTTACGGCTATTGGAAAAGGTTGGTGGATCAAGAATTATCAGATCCCATTTTTTGTTTTCGCTAGCTGATTCTCTGATGAACTTAAAAACATCGATGCTGAAAAATTCGTGACTGGGAGATTGAAAGTGATTGAGAGCCATATTTTCTTTTGCCCACTCGATATAGACATTGGAAAGATCGACTGTCGTAGTCGACACAGCACCTCCTGCAGCAGCATAAACAGAAAAGGATCCCGTATAAGAAAACAAGTTGAGAACTTTTTTACCAGCCGCGCTTTCTCTGACCAGAGCGCGAGTATCCCTGTGGTCGAGAAATAACCCTGTATCGATATAATCAGATAAATTAACTTTGAACTGAAGTCCGAATTCTTCAATATAATCTGTAACATTTTCTGCTGAGTATTTAGTATACTGCTCTCTGTCGCTAAGCTTCTTTCTCGATTTCAAAAAGATTCTATCTTCGGGAAAATATAGCGATTTACCAGCCGCTTCAGCAAGAGTCTGCGAGTCTTCAGCAGACAGACTGGCCACACCCCTCTGCTCGTACTGAACGATAAGGAGGTATTTGCCATAAATGTCTATAGTAAAGGGGAGGTCACCAATATCTTTATTGTAAACACGATATGATGTGACACCTGTCTGCTGGGCCCATTTTCTCAAGTCACTATGCTTTTTTTTCAATAATCTGGTGAACTTATTCAGTTTTTGTTCTGTCATAAAATCCTCTTTAAACAAAAAAAAGCACCTTTCCGGTGCTTTTCCACGATGAAGCCTTCAATTCGCAGGAATTAACCCGCCAATGATAGCCGAACATTCCTAAATCTCTGCAATATCTTTTAAAG
>JADGDJ010000304.1 GCA_016744925.1 Spirochaetaceae bacterium | reverse complement strand
TTCCATGATCATCCCGCTCTGTTACAACGGCTTTTGCTCTGATCCACATCCAGCTTTGATCTTTCCTTAGAAAACGATACTCTTCATCATAGTTAAACTCTGTTCCCTCTGAGAATAAACGCATTTTTTCAATTATTCGCGATTGATCCTCCCGATGAATGCGACTGTACCAGCTTTCTTTTTCCATAGGGAATTCGCCCGGAAAATATCCGGCGAGAGTATAATAATTGGGATCAAAATAGACAATTCCCTGTAAAACATCGAGATTGAAGAAACCATCATTGGATACTGCCAGAACCATCTGCTTTAAATTGATTCTGGACTTAAGATCTTCCTCTATAGCTAACTGTCTAATTTCCCTCATGAGCAATTTACCCAGAAAAAATGATATAAAAGGAGGAAATAAGAGCACAGTATGAAATACTTCCTTAGATAGTTCTAAAACCAACTCTGCTTCAGAAACAGGAAAAATCTGCAGAACAAGACCCCAGCTTCCTGTAGAGACAGCTCCCAGTAAAGTAAAGAAGAGGAATTTATTAAAATTCTCATATTTAATGAATAAAAAGCGAAAAGCAAACCCAACAGGCACGCTGATAATAATGACAGCAATTCCAGGAGCGGTACCAGCCCCGCCCAGATAAACTCTAAAGAGAATTGAACAAAAGGTTGTAATCAGACATGAATAAAACCCTCCGAAAATAGCGGAAAATGCCACGAGAAGGCTTCTGCCGTCAATAATAATTCCTGTATCTAACTTTACGGGAAATATCATGCCAACCACGATAAGGGCAGCAAATAAGAAGCCATAAACCAATTCCCGAAAGAATTGAGAACGTAATTGAAGATACCGTTGAAGAGTGCCAAAAAGATATGTAAATGAAATTAATATGGCTACAGTTATAACAATTTCATTAAAGAATCTCAACAAATTACTCCAGAAGAATTGATAGTGAAAAATCTTTGTCATTATACTACAGGTTTCTATCATTTACTTCTTTTACTGCAACAAAAGTTGCAGACTGGCAATTTTTCTTGCAATTAAAACATTTTAAAATACTCTCTAACCTGGAAATTCAGACAATAGATCATTGGCACGCATTTTGCATATAAGTTTGTAGTTCATTTTAAAGGAGAATATAAAAATGTTAGCAACTACAGGCAAAAATCAAAGAAAAGAAAGCACAAATAATGATCCACTGAAAACTTATTTGAATCAGATATCTCGATTTACATTACTTACATTTGATGATGAGCAGAAGTTGTGTTCAGAAATTAAAAATCTGGAAAAAACATTATCCGACCTGGAACAGGCTAAAGACAATCCCCACAGTTCCGATCTGTACATTTCTCAGAAAAAAGAACAAACAAAATTAGAGCTAAAAACAGTCAAAGAAATTATGATCAATTCAAATTTAAGGCTGGTTGTTTCCATAGCCAAAAAATATCAGCATAAGGGACTTACTCTTCTCGATTTAATAAATGAAGGAAATATTGGTCTTATAATTGCCTTAGGCAAGTTTGATTACACAAAAGGTTTCAGATTCTCCACATATGCCACATGGTGGATAAAACAGGAGATAATCAAATCGATATCTGAAAAGGTCAGATCTATCCGCTTACCAGTTTATATGCTGAATAAAATTAAAAATTTCAATGATATGCAAAATTACCTATCTCAGCAGCTGGGCCGGGAACCTCATATATCTGAACTCGCAGCATTTTTGGATATTACTGAAGGGAAAGTACAGGATATGATGATATACTCATCGGAAATCAGTTCTCTCGACAGTGTTCTGGAAAGTGATCACAAATCTGATTTACTTGATTTTCTCATCGATGACCACTCGGGAAACTTTATAGATAATTGTATACATAAAGAATTAAAAGAGACAATTGACAATGAATTGAATAATTTCAGCCTCCGGGAAAAACAGATCATTGAATTGCGATATGGATTGGGAGGGAAAGCCCCCCAGACTCTGGATACAGCTGGCAAAATGCTAGGGATCACCCGGGAAAGAGTACGACAGATTCAAGTTAAAACCATAAATAAACTAAAAAACTCCGAGAGGATAAATGACTTCGCTATGTGTCATTGATTCAAAAAAGAGATTCCGCAAGGGTTCTGTGTTCATCAGATCCAAGGACCTTCTGCGGATCTGTATTTGAATCTTTGTGATAAATATACTCTCCCGAAATATCCATGATTCCCAGATCTATTTTACTTTTAAGAATCCTATAAACTGATTCATCAAGCCTTTCTTTAGAAATCCTGCCCTCTTCTACTGCTGAGATAAGAGCATCATATGCTTCATCTGCTGTATGGGGATTGAGGATAAGATCAACTCCAGCCTCTACTGCCAGAACTGCTGCTTCTCCACCACTCCACCGACGTGTAATAGCGCCCATGCCCATGGAATCGGTCATTACGAACCCCTCAAACCTGAGTGTTTCCCTCAAAATCTCTGTAATCAGTTTATAGGATAGGGTGGCCGGCTTATGGTCGCCTGTGATCTCAGGAACCAGAATATGAGCCGTCATAATTCCATCTGTACCGGCATCAATCCCGCTCAAAAAGGGAAGAAATTCAATTGATTCGAGCCTCTCCAAGTCAAAATTAACCGAGACAGAACCCGTATGGGTATCTTTCAGAGTATCTCCATGACCGGGAAAGTGCTTTAAAACAGTTCCTACTCTCTCATCGCGCATACTCATAACAGTATTTGCAACCATTTGTGAAACCATCTCAGTATCGGATCCGAAAGAGCGTGCTCCTATTACTGTATTTTCAGGATTGGTAAGAACATCGGCAACCGGTGCGAGATTGAGGTTGATGCCGAGAGAAAACATTTCCCTTGCTATGATCCCTCCTTTTATGGCCGCCGCTTCAACATCACCTTTTTCTCCTATAAGAGCATTATCGGGAAGTACTGTTGCATGCATTTTCTCACTGGAACGCAGCCTGTTGATCGATCCTCCTTCGACATCGGATGAGATAAATAAAGGGATTTGAGAAACTGACTGAAGTTCTGTTATAAATTCACTAATCTGCGGAATATCAATAATGCTACCACCAAAGAGAAGGATACCACCGGGGCTGATACGATTTATTCGTTCTGTTATTTCATCGTTCATGGCACTGTAGGCTTTACCGGATGAATCTTCACGTACATTTATTATTATCAATTGGCCTATTTTTTGTTCAACCGTCAATGTATCCATAAATTCAACAACGGAGTCACCTTGCGGGTCTGCTTCTGCTTCAGACACAGATAAAAAGAGAGGTTCATCGACCGTCTTCTGCGGGATTTTTTTTTCTACAGGATCAGTTGTAGCACAGGATGCGATCAATAATAAAAATAAAAAAAGTATAATTGTATAAGATTTTTTCACAAAAAGATTATACATTAGTCCCATACTTTTATCAAAAGGTAGAATATAATAAGTCAATGAAATTACATAAAAAAGTCCTTCTAATTACAACGGACAATGGATTTAAAGAAACCGATGCCCTGGATAATTGCCTCAAAGGGAATAAGGGTACGGAGTATGCAGTAGTAAGACTCGAAAAGCCCACTCTTGAAGAATTAAAAAACGGAATCGAACTTTTTTTTACCGAAAACACTCAGACTGATAATCAGTTACTCATCTATATTACGGGAGAGGGAGTGGGAGACTGTATGGCTTTTATCAGAATCTTCCAACCGGCAGCCAAAGCGAAACAATTTGTATTGATTGTAGACTCTCCGGAAATTCACTTTTTCACACCTGATGGCGAGAATACAGCTTTAATCGGGGGAAGTGGTTTCACCAGATCTCTGATTGAGGGTCTCAATACGGGTAATGCCGATTTTGATAAAGATGGCATGATTGATATCAATGATTTATATATTTACATCTATAAGAGTTCTATAACATGTGGAAAGGATTTTAAACTGAATAGAATCATTAATAGCTCGGGACTGATTCCAATAAGAGAATCTGAAATAAATGAAATCGAGATGCCCCTTTCTGATGAAGGATGGGATGTTATAAAAGAAAATGAAACGCATTGCTTCTTTGTGTTGTATCTCGAACTTGATTTTGATATTGAAAAATATAGAATTGATGATTTGTGGGAAGAACATATTGAGGATTATCTATTTGACCCGGAGCTGGGACATGAAGGTGCCTGGAAAAAATTTTTAGGCAATGAAGTCTCTAAAAAAAGGATCTATATCGCCCCGGTTCTCAATGAAAATCTTCCCATAGTTAAAAGCATTTTCAGGATTTTTCTCAACAAGCAGATTGACGATATAAGAATCAGCAACAAAGAGATTAAAACCAGATATTATTTTACGACATTGGAATTGCCATACAAGATTCTCGACAGCAGTGCAAGGTTGATCCCCTCATGCAGTAATATATATAAACTCTCTGAAAATCTCGATTTTGATAAGCTTTACCTTTCGGAAGATGTCATTGATCTGCTACCGGTTAATATTAAGAAAAACCTACAGCAGGTAAGTC
>JADGDJ010000303.1 GCA_016744925.1 Spirochaetaceae bacterium | reverse complement strand
GGTGGAGCCTATGGATGGCAGGCTGCTGATGCGGGAATGATCGGCATGTGCTGGACCAATACTATGCCCAATATGCCGGCCTGGGGAACCAGGGATAGAAATATTGGTAATAACCCATTAGTGATGGCCATACCTAGAAGCACGGGAGAGCATATTGTTGTCGATTGTGCAATGGCTCAGTTTTCCTATGGAAAATTAGAGGAATACAAAATGAAAGGAAAACAGCTGCCGGTTTCTGGAGGTTTTGATTCAGATGGGGTGGCTACATCAGATCCAGTTGAAATAGAAAAAACCTGGCGTGTGCTGCCCATCGGTTTTTGGAAGGGATCGGGAATATCTATAGCCCTCGACCTTATCGCGTCTGTGCTTTCCGGTGGTAATTCCACGACAGCTATTGGAAAACAATGTGAAGAAGAGTATGGAGTTTCACAAATTCTGATAGCTATTGATCCGAAACACATGAACAGTGTTGAAGTTACTGATCGAATAATCAATGAAGTAGTTGAAGATATAAAGAACTCTGAAAAATCTGATGAGAACGGGCAGATTCTCTATCCCGGAGAGCGGGCGATAAAAACCAGAAGAGATAATCTGGCTAATGGCATTCCAGTTATGGAAGAGATCTGGAAGACCATTGAAAAGATGTAAGCCGAATTTGAAGTTTCTGATATAAGGAAAAAAGATGAAGATGATTTTAAGATGGTTTCCTGATGGAGATGATAGTGTCACTTTGAATCAGATAAAACAGATTCCCGGTGTATCTGGAGTTGCTACCTGTTTATCAAAAATTCCTGTAGGTGATGTATGGCCATTGGATAAACTGCAAGCATTAAAAAAGGAAATAAATGATGCCGGGCTTGATTTAGAAGTAATTGAAAGCGTCAATATTCATGAAAATATCAAGAAAGGTTTTTCCGATAGAGATAAATACATAAAAAACTATATAGAAACACTAAGTAATCTTTCTAAGATCGGTATCAAATGTCTTTGTTACAATTTCATGCCCGTTATCGATTGGGCCAGAAGCGATCTAAGCTATCCTCTTCCTGATGGCAGCACCGCAATGGCCTATAATCATGATGAAGTGAAAAACATGAATCCCGAAATTATGGCTAATGTCTTATCAAGCGAATCAAAAGGATACTCCCTTCCCGGATGGGAGCCTGAAAGATTGAATGATATGGCTGCTGATATAGAATATTATAAAAATATGACCCACGATGAATATTGGGGAAATATGAAATATTTTTTAGACCATGTAATTCCCTATGCCGAGAAATATGATATAAAGATGGCCATACATCCCGACGATCCGCCATGGACTTTATATGGTCTTCCTAAAGTGATCACCAGTGCTCAAAACATAAGAACTTTTTTATCGCTTAATTCAAGTTCATATAATGGCATTACTCTTTGTACTGGAAGTCTTGGATCAAGTTATGATAACGATATACCAGCAATAATAAGAGAATTTTCAGGCCAGGGTAGAATCCACTTTACTCATATTCGGAATTTAAAACATTTATCAGATCAGGATTTTTATGAATCTGCTCATTTAAGTGAATGTGGAGACCTGGATATGTATGAAATTGTTAAAGCCTTCCATGATACAGGGTTTGACAGTTATGTAAGACCAGATCACGGACGGATGATATGGGGTGAGGAGGCCAGGCCTGGTTATGGACTTTATGACAGGGCTATTGGAGCAAATTACCTATTAGGCCTGTGGGAAGCTATTGATAAAAATCAGAGAGGAATAGAATGAAAAAACAAATTATTGTTATCTCCACTATTCTAGCCTTAATAGCACTTGTTATTACAGGCTGTACAAAAAGAGAAGTTGTTACAGATGTAAAACCCATCATTCTGAGATTAGCGGAAACTCACGGAGCCGATTTCCCGACGACTCAGGGTGATTATGAGTTTTCCAAACTGGTTCAGGTAAGATCAAACGGTAGAATTAAAATTGAAGTATACCCCGGAGCTCAACTTGGGGAAGAAAGAGCAGTCATAGAGCAAGTGCAATTCGGAGCAATTGATTTTACAAGAGTCAGTATTTCTCCATTAGCGGCATTCTCTGAAAACTTCAATGCCCTTCAGATGCCTTACCTCTATAGAAATGCCGACCACATGTGGAAGGTTCTCAACAGCAAAGTCGGTGATGATTTTCTTGCCAGCCTTGAACCCGCCGGTTTTGTCGGACTCAGCTGGTTTGATTCGGGAGCAAGAAGTTTTTACAACTCAGTACGACCTGTTGAATCCGTAGAAGATCTCAATGGTCTTAAAATCAGAGTTCAGGAAAGTGCCCTTATGGTTGGTCTTGTAGAAGCACTTGGTGCAGTAGCAACGCCAATGCCATTTGGAGAAGTATACAGTGCTATCCAGACAGGTGTTATTGATGGAGCAGAAAACAACTGGCCAAGTTATTTTGCAACAAGTCATTATGAAGTAGCGACCTATTACACAATCGATGAACACACAAGAGTTCCTGAAATTACAATAGCCAGCAAAATGGCAATGGATAAATTATCAAAAGCTGATCAGAAATTGATCATGCAAGCGGCAAAAGACAGTATGGCTTTCCAGATTAAAGCCTGGGCGAATTATGAAAAAGAAGCGGAAGCTACTGTTGCAGCCAATGGAAATGAAATTTATCGTCTTCAGGATAATAGTGCTTTCCAGTCTGCTATGCAGCCATTATACGATGCTCTTTCACCAGAACTACAAGAAGTAGTTAAAGATATAAGAGCTGTAAAATAAAAATCCCCGGAACAATCTCCGAGGAATCCAGGCCAGCCGAATAATCTAATAATTTCTAATCTATCAGAGGAACAGGATTTATTCGGTTCCTCTATTTTTGAAGGTCTATATGAATATAAAAACACATTCGTTAAAACCGTGAATACAATACACATAACCTTTGTTAATCTTGCCATGATACTTCTTGTGGGGATCACATTACTCACTGTTACAAATGTCTTTATGCGAGTTTTTTTAAACTCCGGGATTTTCTGGGCTGAAGAAATCACGAAAATGCTTGTTGTCTGGTTCACGTATATCGCTATGGCTTTAGGAGTAAAGCAGGGTCTGCATATGAGACTTCATCTATTACCAGAGAATAAGCCCGATAAAATTGTAAGAGCACTAAATATTTTAAAGGATATTGTTACAATAATCATAGCTGTTGTAATAATTATCTATGGTATAAAAATAATTCAATTCACATCGAGATCTATAATGCCTTCAACGGAATGGCCCAGTTCTCTACTTTACATGAGACTTCCCTTCTCTGGTGTATTAATTGCATCTGAATAAATTATGGACCTTTTTAATATAAATGATTCACATTTATACCGGCAATTTCACTATATGTTCCCAATCTAATAATGGGTGCTCCTTGAGTGTCGATTTGATATATGTTATAAACTGGAAAAATGGATAGAGAGCATTTACAGAATTTTCTTGAAGAAAATATCCCGCTTTTTAACAGAGCGGGATTTAAAATATTAGAATTTGACTCCCGAACCGTCAGGGTATCCGGCAAACTGAAAGAAAACAAAAACCCGCACAACACGGTATTCGGCGGAAGTATCAGTGTAATTCTTCTTATCGCAGCATGGTCAAAAGTTCTGGAATTGATGGAACAAAATAATCTAAAATCCTCCATAGTGATAAGCAGCCAGAATATTAAATACTTAAAACCTGTTAAAGGGGATTTTTCAGGGGTGGCACTCACTCCCGAAACAGGACTTGTAGAGACATTTCTTAATCAATTTAATTCTCAGGGGAAAGGCACACTGACAGTTGAAGCTTCTCTTTTTCAAAATGGTTCCAATATAGTCTGCGCCACTTTTGAAGGAATATTTTATATCAAAAATACAGATCCATTATAATCAATAGTTTTTTTATAACATAATGACAAAATTCTCTCATCTTTTACAAAAATCTCATATATCGGAAATTTCAGAATCCTATGTACAATAAGTTAACAAAAAATGGAGGAAGTTAATGAAAAAATCAGTATTACTGCTTTTAGTCGCTCTTGTTATTCTGCCGGCTCAGGTATTTTCAACGGGACAGCAGGAAGTTGCCGATGAAAACAGCCCTGTCACTCTGGAATTCTGGACACATGAAGACCCGAATAGAGATGCTCTGGAAAACAGGTATGTCGAAGAGTTTATGGCGGCAAACCCCAACGTAACCATAAACAGAGTCACTCACTCATCAAAGAAAATATTTGAATTGGTACTCACAGCATTTGCTGCAAACGCCGGACCGGATATTTTCAACATGCAGATTGAGCAGGCTTATAACTACATCGTAAACGAAAGAGTCGCTCCAGTAGATTTCAAATCTATCGGTTATGACAGTGCTCAGGAAATGATCGATGAGTATATGGAAGGGTCTATGGATTCTGTTTATATTGACGGTCAGATTTATGGAATGCCTCTTGAATTGAACAACTGGGCTATCTATGTAAATAAAAGAGTCTTTGCCGACGCTGGTCTCGATGCGGAAAAAGACTAT